>JBCBKN010000032.1:0-19161 GCA_038521775.1 Pseudomonadota bacterium
AATTTATCCGCAATGCTCGGTTAACATCCACGCAATAAGGATTGGACATGCGTGCGTGACGCGCAGACAACCGATCTCTGCGGGGCGCAATGATCGAGTTTGAAGAGGTCAGCAAGTCCTTCTGGACCGGGCGCCGGCGGAAGGTCATTCTGGATCGGGCCAGCTTCCGGCTGCGCCTGGGCCTGAATCTTGGAATTCTCGCCCCGAACGGCACCGGCAAATCGACCCTGGTCAACATGATGGCCGGGCTCGAAAAGCCCGATGAAGGCCGGGTGCGGCGCGAGGCGCGGGTGTCCTTCCCGCTGGGCTATACGGGCGGCACCGATCCGCAGCTTTCCGCGGTCGAGAATGCCCGCTTCATCGCCCGGCTTTACGGCCATGACCCCGATTATGTCGAAGGCTTCATGCGCAGCCTGGTCGATATTGGCGATTACTTCGACATGCCCGTGGCAACCTATTCGGCCGGGATGCGCCAGCGCGTGGTGCTGGCGCTGATGCTCTCGCTTCAATTCGACGTTTATCTGATAGATGAGGGCCTGCCCAGCGCCACGGACAATGAATTTCGGCGCCTCGTTGCGCCGGTGATGCGCCAGCGTCTGCAAAATGCGACGCTGGTGATCGTCTCGCACAACCCGCAGGTGATTGAGAGCTATTGCCACTATGCCGGTGTGCTGCGCGACGGCCAGCTCATTATTTGTGACAGTGTCGGCGCGGCGCGCCGCCTTTATGATTATGTCGGATAAGCGGATGGAGCGAGGGTTCGAAATGAAGGCCGACAGCGCGGAGGACGCGCAAACGACGCAGTTTGCGACGTCGGCCCAACCGACGTCGTCCCAGCCAAGTGCGTCCCAACCGAGTGCGTCCCAGCCGAGTTCGAGCACGGATGTCGCGCCGGATGAAAGCTGGGGCAAGGCCGCCCGGCGGCGGCGTCAGCGGGCCCGCCGGCGTGAGCGGGCGCTGGCAAGCACCCTGCCCGACAAGACCCAGGCGGCTCAGCATGCGGACATGCCGGCGGACATCACGCCCGCCGCTCAGAACGGGCTGATCGCAACGGCCGAGCCAAAGATCGATGTGGAGTTCGAAAAGCACCAGACCCGCGTGCGCGACCTGCAGGGCGCGCTGGTGCGGCGGCGGCGGCGGCGGGTGCTTATGCTCGTGTTGCGCTTGGTGCTGTTCATCCTGATGCCGACGCTGGCGGTGGCCTATTACTATATCGGCGTCGCCGCGGACATGTATCAGACCCGCTCGGAATTCGTCATTCAGAAGGCCGACAGCCCGGGCGGCGGCAGCCCCGGGTTGGGCGGGCTCTTTTCCGGCTTCGGGCTGGCCGATTCGAAGGATTCCATCGCGGTACAGGGCTATCTGACCTCGCGCGCCGCGCTTGAGCGTCTCGACAGCGAAGAAGGGTTCGTCGCCCATTTCCAGAACCCCGCCATCGACCCGCTGCAGCGGCTGGCGCCGGAGGCAACGCGCGAGGAGGCCTACCGCCTTTATGCGCGTCACATCGCGGTCGGCTTTGATCTGACCGAGGGGATCCTGCGCATGGAGGTGCTGGCCGCCGACCCGGCAAGCTCGCAGCGCTTTTCCCAGGCGCTCATCTCCTACGCCGAGGAGATGGTCGACAGCCTGTCAGCCCGCGCCCGGCGGCAGAACATGGAAGATGCGCTGCGCAATTTCGACCAGCGGGAGGCCGAAGTCTCTGCCGCGGCCGCGCGGGTGTTGGAGCTGCAGCAGCAATACGACACGTTCAGCGCCGAGGGCGAACTTGAGATCGAGCTGTCGGTCATCCAGTCGCTGGAGCTGGAGCTGGAAGAACTGCGGCGCGAGCGCAGCCTTCTGCAGGCCAATGAGCGGCCCAATGAGGCCCGGCTCGACGTGCTGGAGCGCACCATCCTCTTCACCGAGCGCGCCATTGCCAAACGCCGCGGTGAATTGACCAGCTCGGACCGCGACACACTGTCGCTGGCCGCGGTCTCGAGCGCGCTCAACATGGCCAAATCCGACCTCACTGCCAAGGAGCAGATGCGCATTGTCGCGCTCAACACGCTTGAACAGGCCCGGATCGAGGCGGCGCGGCAGGTGCGCTATCTGTCGGTGAACGTGCCGCCGGTCGCGCCGGATGTTGCGACCTATCCGCGCCCGGCCGAACATATCGCCATCGCGTTCTTCGCCTTTCTGGGACTCTATATTATGCTCAGCCTGACCGCATCGATCCTTCGCGAGCAGGTGAGCGTCTGAGCATGACCACACCGGTCGAACTGAATATCGGGCCGGTGACGCTGTCCAATGCGGCGCCGCTCGTCCTTATCGCCGGGCCCTGCCAGCTTGAGGGGCGCGATCACGCGCTGAGGATCGCCGAGCGCATGGCCGCGCTCTGCGCTCGGCTCGGGGCCGGCTATGTTTTCAAGGCGAGCTATGACAAGGCCAACCGCACCTCGGTGAGCGGCCGCCGCGGTCCGGGGCTCGACGAGGGGCTCGGCATTCTGGCCGATCTGCGCGCGGCCATCGGCTGTCCGGTCCTTACGGATGTGCATCTGCCGCAGGATTGCGCCGCTGTGGCCGAGGCGGTGGATGTGCTCCAGATCCCGGCCTTTCTGTGCCGCCAGACCGACCTCTTGCTCGCCGCAGGCCGCACTGGCCGCGCCGTCAATGTCAAGAAAGGCCAGTTTTTAGCGCCCTGGGACATGCCGCATGTGGCCGCCAAAATCGCCTCGACCGGCAATGAGCGCATCCTGCTGACCGAACGCGGCAGCTCGTTTGGCTATAACACGCTGGTGGCCGACATGCGCGCCCTGCCGCAAATGGCCGCCACCGGCTATCCCGTCATCATGGATGCCACCCATTCGGTGCAGCAGCCCGGCGGCCAGGGCGGCAGCAGCGGCGGGCAGCGCGAGTTCGCCCCGGTGATGGCCTGCGCTGCGGTCGCGGTCGGGGTGGCCGGTGTGTTCATCGAAACCCATGAGACGCCCGACCTTGCCCCATCCGACGGGCCGAACATGATCCCGCTTGACGAGATGCCCGCGCTGGTCACGCGCCTTATGGCACTCGACCGCATTACAAAAAACCAAACCGGAACGAGCTGAGAGGCCGCATGCGTCCCCATTCTGCCGTCACGCCCAACAGTTGGGCGTTTCTGACCGAGCCCATGATCACCCCCACCGGGTTTCGCGAATATGATGCCCGCTGGCGCTATCCCGAGGAGATCAACCTGCCCGGCATGCAGGCGGTCGGGCTGGGCCTTGGCACCCAGCTGCATGAGGCCGGCAAAACCGTGATCGCGGTGGGCAGCGATTACCGCGACTACTCGCTCTCGATCAAGCAGGCGCTGATCCTGGGCCTGCTGCAGGCCGGGGTGGAGGTGCGCGACATCGGCACCGCGCTGTCGCCCATGGCCTATTTCGCGGGCACCCATCTGGGCTGCGCGGTGGCGATGGTGACCGCCAGCCACAACCCCAATGGCTGGACCGGGGTGAAAATCGGCTTTGACATGCCGCTCACCCATGGGCCCGAGGAGATGGCGCGGCTCAAAACGCTGGTGCTGGAGGGCGGCGGCGTGGCCCGCGACGGCGGCAGGCTGCTGCACGAGACGGGCATGCGCGAGGCCTATCTTGACGATCTGGCCGGTGAGTTTCGCGTCTCGCGCCCCTTGCGAGCGGTCGTGGCCACCGGCAATGGCACGGCCGGCGCGTTTGCGCCTGAGCTGCTGGAGCGGATCGGCGTCGAGGTGGTCGCCCGGCACACCGCGCTCGACTACAGCTTTCCCGCCTATAATCCCAATCCCGAAGCCATGGAAATGCTCCATGACATGGCCGCGGCCGTCAAGGAAAGCGGCGCCGATCTTGCGCTCGGCTTTGACGGGGATGGCGATCGCTGCGGGGTGGTCGACGATGAGGGTGAGGAGATCTTTGCCGACAAGATGGGCGTCATCCTGGCGCGCGATCTGGCCCGGCTGCATCCCGGCGCCACCTTTGTGGCCGATGTGAAATCCACCGGCCTGTTTGCGGCCGATCCGGTGCTGCGCGAGCTGGGCGCAAAGGCCGATTACTGGAAGACCGGCCACAGCCATATGAAGCGGCGGGTCTATGAGACCGGCGCGCTGGCGGGCTTTGAGAAATCGGGGCATTACTTCCTCGCGCCCCCTATCGGCCGTGGATTTGACTGCGGGATGCGGGTGGCCGTCGAGGTGGCCAAGCTGATGGATAGAAACCCCGACAAATCGCTGTCGGATCTGCGGCGCGATCTGCCGCGCACCTACTCGACCCCCACCATGTCGCCCCATTGCGCCGACACCGAGAAATACGCCGTGATCGGCCGGCTGACCGAAAAACTCGCCGGCATGGCCGGGACGGGCACCCTCGCTGGCCGCCCGATCAGCGAGGTGATCACGGTGAATGGCGCGCGGGTGATGCTGGAGAATGGCGGCTGGGGCCTGGTGCGGGCCTCCTCGAACACGCCCAATCTGGTGGTGGTCTGCGAAAGCCCCGAGAGCGAGGCCGAGATGCGGGCGATTTTTGAGGATCTCGACGCGATCATCCGCACCGAGCCGCTTGTCGGGGCCTATGATCAGACAATCTAAATTGCGGGCTAAGCTGCGGGCCAAGCTGCGGGCAAAGCCGCGGGGTTAAGCCGCAGCCCAGACCGCAACCCAGACCGCAGCCCAGACCGCAGCCCAAAACGCCGCGCCCAGGACAGCCGGGCGCGTAAGATCCGCGCCCGCTCAGGCAAGAAAACGGATGACATTGGTGGCGACTGCCCCCTAAGCTTCCCGCAACTCGGCCGCTTCAGTGCCGGGATCGGCGCTTTTGCGCGACGGGAGGAGCATGGCGGTTTTGCTGGCCATATTGAGGCCCCTGGCGGCGCTCAACATTGCTTTGCTTCGGGCCGGCAGGGCGTTGGCCATCGGCTTGCTGGGCCTCATGGTGCTCGTCATCATCGCGCAGGTGGTGTTTCGCTATATCGTCGGTGATGCGCTGAACTGGACCGAGGAAGCCGCGCGCTTTGGCATGCTGTGGATGACCGGTCTGGTCGCGGCCAGCGCCTATCGCTGGGGCGGGTTCGTGGCGATTGACATGGTGGCCCATGCGCTGCCCCGCCTGCCCGGCCAGATCCTGACGCTGGCGCTGCTGATCATCGCGCTGGTCGTGCTGGTCGCCGCGCTCGGCCTTGGCCACACGCATATCTTTTCGGGCTGCCTCTTCAAATCCTCAACCCTCTGGCTGCCCTTCAAGCTGGAGTTTTCGCTGCCCATCCCGCTGACCGGCGCGGATCTGACGCTTTGCACCCGACAGACCGGCGTCGCCTTTGCCTGGGAGTGGAGCAAGATGCCCCTGGCGCTGAGCTTCCTGTCGCTCTTTGTCGGCATGCTGCTGATGCTGCTGGTCAGTGTCGAGCTGGTCTTGCGCGAGATCGCAAAGCTCGCCGGCTTCGGCAGCGCGCTGCCCAACATCATCGCCGCGACCGGGACGGAAAGCTGATGCTGGTCTGGTTCCTGCCGCTCTTCCTGGTGCTGCTGCTGATCGGGCTGCCGGTCTTTTTCGCGCTGCTGGCTGCGCCCGGCGCGCTTTTGTGGCTGGGCGGGCAGGAGCGGGATTTCGCCCTCCTCTACCGCAATGTCTACAATGGGATGGACAGCTTTCCGCTGATGGCGATCCCGTTCTTCATGCTGGCCGGCGAGATGATGAACCGCGGCGGCATCACCATGCGGCTGGTCGAATTCAGCCAGGCCATGGTGGGCCATCTGCGCGGCGGGCTTGCCCATGTGAATATCCTGAGCTCCATGCTCTTTGCCGGGCTTTCGGGCTCGGCGGTGGCCGACACCTCGGCGCTGGGTTCGATGCTGATCCCGGCGATGGAAAAACAGGGCTACAGCCGGCGCATCTCGGCGGCGATCACGGCCGCCTCATCGGTGATCGGGCCGATCATCCCGCCCTCGGGCATTATGATCATCTATGCCTATGTGATGGGCGAAAGCGTCGCGGCGCTGTTTCTGGCCGGCATCGTGCCGGGCATTCTGGTCGGGCTGGGGTTGATGGCCGTGACCTCGCTGATGGCCAAAAGCCATGGCTTTCCCCCGGCCACCAAAAAGGCCGGCTGGGATGTGCGGGGCAAGGCCAGCCTGCGGGCGTTCTTTCCGCTCCTCACCCCGGTGATCATTCTGGGCGGCATCCTGGGCGGGGTGATGACGCCGACCGAGGCCTCGGCCGTCGCCGTGGCCTATGCGCTGATCGTCTCGGTCTTCATCCTGCGCGAGATGCGCCTGGGCGATATCGGCCCGGTCCTGATGCGCGCCTCCATCACCTCGGGCGTGGTGCTCTTGCTGGTCGGGGCGGCGATGGCCTTCAAGACCGTGGTCAGCCTCAGCCATGCGCCCGAGGAGATGGCCGCCTTCCTGACCTCGCTGACCAGCGATCCGCTGCTGATGCTGCTCCTGATCAACCTCTTGCTCTTCATCGTGGGCATGTTTCTGGATGCGGGGCCCGCGATCATCATTCTGGGCCCGATCCTGGGCCCGATCTTCACCGAGCTTGGCGTGCACCCGGTGCATTTTGCCATCATCATGAGCGTGAACCTCACCGTGGGGCTGGCGACACCGCCCATGGGGCTGGTCTTGTTCGTGGCCTCCTCGGTCTCGGGCGAGCGGGTGGAGCGCATTGCGCGGGCCATCCTTCCGTTCCTGGCCGTCGAGATCTTCGTCATCCTGCTCATCACCTACGTCCCGGCCGTCTCGCTGACCGTGCCGGAGCTCTTTGGCTTTATAAAGGAGGCAACCCCATGAGACTGAGATCCACGCTTGCGGCGCTGACCGCCGGCCTGATCGCCTGCGCGCCCGTCGCCATGGCCCAGGACTACACGCTGCGCGCCACGGCGAATTCCAATGAAAACGACGAAGACTATGACGGGCTCGTCGTCTTCAAGGATTATGTCGAGAAGGCCTCGAACGGCGCCATCACGGTGGAGCTGTTCATCGGCACCCAGCTTTGCGCCAATGGCACCGAATGCCTGCAGGGCATCGCCGACGGCACCATCGACATCTACATCTCCACCTCGGGCGGTGCGGCCGGCATCTTTCCCTTCGTGCAGGTGCTGGATCTGCCCTATCTGATGCGCGACGACCGGGTGGCCGAGGCGGTGCTGTCGGGCGATTTCACCCGCAAGATGCGCGAGATGGCGCTGGAGGCCTCGGGCGATGCGATCCGCCTGATGACCATCGGCAACACCGGCGGCTGGCGCAACTTTGCCAACACCCAGCGCCGGGTGGCCCAGCCTTCGGATATGGAGGGGCTGAAGATCCGCACCGTGGTCGCCGATCTGCCGCAGGAGCTGGTGCGCGCGCTGGGTGCCTCGCCCACCCCGATCCCCTGGCCCGAGCTCTTCACCTCGTTTCAGACCGGCGTGGTCGAAGGCTCCAAGAACGGCATCACCGACATTATGGGCATGAAATTCCCCGATGCCGGGCTGCAATATGTCACGCTCGACGGCCATGCCTATATGGGCGCGCTCTGGTGGATGAACAACGCGGCCTTCCTCGACATGCCCGAGGAGATGCGCCGCGTGGTGATGGACGGGTTCTACGCGCTGCAGCAGGCGACCTTTGCCAGCCCCAAGCGCAAATCGATCGCGGCCTATCAGGAGTTTGTCGCCGGGGGCGGCGATCTCTATGTGCCCACGCCCGATGAGAAGGCCGCCTTCAAGGAGGCCGCGGCGCCGGTTTTTGACTGGTTTCGCGCCAATATCGATGGCGGCGACGAGATTTTCGTTGCGCTCACCGAAGCGGTCGCGGCCGCCGAGGCCGAGATCGATGCTGGTCTTGCCTCGGATCTGAACTGATCCGTTGGGGGCGGCGGCCGGCCCGCTGCCCCACAGACCCGTCGCCCCCCCGCCGTCAGATCCAAAGCTCCGGTGTGGGCGACAGGAAGACCGCGCGGCGCAAATCATCCTGGGGCAGAAGGCGACGCAATTGCTTGCTGCCCTCATATCTCGGTCGGGTCTCGGGCGCTTGGGCAATCTCCAAAAGGGTGCCGCGATGCGTGGTAAGCCGCAGCCAGTCGCGGCCCAGGGTCAGCGATGTGATCTCAGCGCCGGTCAGCACCGGGCTGAGCTCGTCGCGCGCGCCGTCGATCCAGGGGGCGGGCCGGCGCCGATCGGCATGAAACATGTCCGTCACAAGCCGGCCATCAACATGGATCCAATCGCCCGCGCCGCTGATGGCAATCACCAGCCAGTCACCGCCAAGATCCAGCTCGAAAAACCCCGGCCCGCCCATGCCATAGGTTCCCAGGATGCAGCTCAGCGCCGCGATCCGCCGGCCCGCCAGGCCAGCGGCGTCCAGCGGCGGGGGCAGAAAGGGCACCAGTTCGCCGCTCGGACCACATTCGCCGCGATCGGCCGGATCGATGGGGCGGGCCGGATCGGGGATCTCAAAACTTGTGTAAAGCGGCGAGAATTCCATGCCGCCTCAGCGAAATGGGTAAAGCCAGACGCGGTAATCGTCGATCAGCAGATCGGCCTTGGCAATCTCCTCGGGCGTCATTTTCTTGACGACCTCCTCAAGGCTGATCGCGGCATCGGGGTCGCCGCCAATGGCGCTGAGCGTGTACCAGGTGTACGCTCGGACGAGATCGGGCGCGGGCATGCCCAGCCCCACCTCATAGTACCAGCCGACACCGGAGGCCGCCCCGGCATGACCCTTCATCGCCGCGCGCAGATACCACTCAAAGGCCCGGACCGGGTCGGGTTCGACGCCGAGCCCGAGCGCATACATCACGCCGATCAGCTCCTCGGCCTCAGCATTGCCCGACCGGGCCGCGGGCCAGAGCGCCGCGCGCGCCTCCTCAAAGCGCCCCGCCTCCATCAGATCGCGCGCCTTTTCCAGATCGGCTGCCGCAGGGCCGGCCTGAATGGCCAGCACCAGGGTCAGAGCCAGGACCTGGGCCAGGGCCCGAGCCAGGGCCGGTATCGATGGTCGCATCTCGCCCTCCTCGCTGCACTCTGTCTGGGGCTGGCCGGCGCGGCAAGGGCCGACCCGCCCGATCGGCCCAGCCCGATGCCGCCCGGCGCGTTTCACTCCTTCGACCCCGCGATGGCGCAGATCGGGCAGTTGCTTTTCTACGACCCGATCCTGTCGGGCAACCGCAATATCTCCTGCGGGACCTGCCATCACCATGATCATGCCTCGGCCGATGGCGTGTCGCTCTCGCTGGGCGAGGGTGGCATCGGGCTCGGCCCCGACCGCCGCCCGGGGCCTGATGGCATCGTCAAGCGCATCCCCCGCAACGCCCCGGCGCTCTGGAACATCGGGGCGCGGGAATATGTGGTGTTTTTTCATGACGGGCGGGTGAGCTTTTCGCCCGATTACGGCAATGGGTTCGACAGCCCGGCGGAGGAATGGCTGCCCGATGGGCTCAACTCCCTCCTGGCCGTGCAGGCGCTTTTCCCGCTGGTCGCGCAGTTCGAGATGGCCGGCAATCCCGGCGAGAACGAGATCGCCGGCGCCGTGCATGACCGGATCGACGCGGCCTGGCCGCTTTTGGCCGCCCGGGTGCGGGCGGTGCCGGCCTATCGGGCGATGTTTGCTGAGGCGGGCATCCATGAGCCGGGCATTGCCGACATAGCCAATGCGCTGGCCGATTTCATGAACAGCGAATGGCGCAGTCTGGACAGCCCGTTTGACCGCTATCTGGCCGGGCACCCCGCGCTGAGCCCGGCGCAGGAACGCGGGCTCAGGCTCTTTTACGGCGCGGCGGGCTGTGCGGCCTGTCATTCCGGGCCCTTGCTCACCGATCACGGCTTTCATGCGCTCGCCCTGCCCCCGATCGGGCCGGGCCGCACCCGCCGCTGGGACCCCTATGCGCGCGATGTGGGGCGCATGGCCGAGACCAACCTGCTGGCGGATGCCTACCGTTTTCGCACCCCAAGCCTGCGCAATGTCGCGCTGACCGCGCCCTATGGGCATAACGGCACCCTGCCGACGCTGGAGGCGATGGTCCGCCATCACCTCGACCCCCGCGCCTCGCTGGCCCGCTGGACCCCGGCCATGGCCGCCCTGCCCCCCGCCCCCGGGGCCGATGCGACCGATCTGGTGATCTGGCAGGATGCGCGCGAGATGGCCCGGCTCGGCGCCCGGATCGACATTGCCCCTGTTGCGCTGAGCGCGGCCGAGATTGCCGATCTGGTTGCCTTTCTGCATGCGCTCACCGGCACCGACAGCCTGACCGGGCGGCTGGGCCGGCCCGATGCGGTGCCCAGCGGCCTGCCCGTCGACTGATGGGCGGGGTGCTGGTCGTCGGCCAGGCGACGCTCGATCTGGTCCTGGCCGTGGAGGCCCTGCCCCGGGGCGGGCTGAAGCATCAGGCGCGCGCCGCCGAGCTGGTGGGCGGCGGGATGGGCGCCAATGCCGCCGTTGCCGCGGCCCGTCTGGGCGGCGCGGTCAGCTTTGTCACCCGGCTGGGGCGCGACATGATCGGGCAGGCCATCGCCGATGAGCTTGCCGCGGAAGGCATCGACATTGCGCACATCCGCTGGAGCGACGGGCGCTCGCCGATCTCCTCGGTGGCCGTCGATGCTGCGGGCGAGCGCCAGCTGGTGAATTTTCGCGGCGCGGATCTGGCCGAGGCCCCGGGCGATCTCGCGGCCCTGCCGCTGTCGATCGCCGCAGTGCTGACCGACACGCGCTGGCCCGCAGGTGCCATTGCCGCGCTGACCTTTGCGCAGGCGCGGGGCATTCCCGGCGTGATCGACGCCGAGCCGCCGTTTGACCCGGCGCTCCTGCCGCTGGCCAGCCACGTCGCGTTCTCGCGCCCGGGGTTGGAGGCTTATGCCGGCAGCCCAGACCTCGCCACAAGCCTGCGCGCCGCCCGCGGCCTGCCGGGCTGGGTCTGCGTGACCGATGGCGCCGAGGGGGTCTGGCTGGGCGCAGACCGGCGCCTGCCCGCACCCCAGGTTGAGGTGCGCGACACTTTGGGTGCTGGAGATGTCTGGCATGGCGCATTTGCACTTGCCCTTGCCGAAGGACAGGCCGAAGAGAGGGCCGTGCGGTTTGCCAATGCGGCCGCCGCGCTCAAATGCACCGGGTTCGGCGGACGCCGCGCGGCACCCGGCCGGGCCGAGACCGATGCGCTCTTGGCTGTTGCGCCAAAAGGAGACCGTCCATGACCGCTCTTTCACCCGGCAAGCAATGGGGTTTGCGACGGATGGCCGATGCGCAGGGCTTCTTCATGATGACCGCGGTCGACCAGCGCCCGCCCATCAAGGGGCCCATCGCTGCGCATTACGGCACGGATGAGGCGCCCTATGACGATGTGGCGGCGGTCAAGGCGCTCTTGACCGAGGTTTTGCAGGACGCCTCGACGGCCATGCTGCTCGACCCGCATTTTGCGATCCCGCGCGGGCTGCCATGCCTGTCGCCCGGCAAGGGGCTGATCGTCACGCTGGAGGATTCGGTTTTTGCCGAAACCCCGGGCGGGCGGCTTTCGGCCGAAATCGATGCCTGGAGCGTGGGCAAGATCAAGCGGCTGGGCGGCGACGCGGTGAAGGTTCTGGCCTGGTACCGCCCCGATGCCGACCCCAAGGTCTGTGCGCATCAGCAGGAATTTGTGAAGCGCGTGGGCGCGGCCTGCGCAAAATTCGACATCCCGTTTCTGTTTGAACTTCTCGTCTATCCGCTTGCCTCGGACAGCGAGAAGACCGGCAATTACGAGGAGATGGCCAGCAAGCGCGCCGATCATGTGCTGCGCTCGGTCGAGGTGTTCGCAGCGCCCGAATTCGGGGTCGATGTCTTTAAGCTCGAAAGCCCGATTGCCGCCAAGGATGTGCCCGCCGCGGGCGATGCGGCCACGCAGGCGCTCTTCGATGAGATGGGGCGGCTGGCCGGCCGGCCCTGGGTGATGCTCTCGGCCGGGGCCGGCAAGCCGGAATTTCAGCGCATCCTCGAATATGCCTGCGCGGCGGGTGCATCGGGCTATCTGGCCGGGCGCGCGATCTGGGCCGAGGCCTTCCGCCAGTTTCCCGATCTTCAGGCCATGCGCGACGGGCTGGTGGCCGAAAGCCTGCCCTATATGCACAGGCTCAACGCCATTGTGCAGGCCGCGGGCACGCCCTGGCACGCGCATCCGGCCTTCAATGGCAAGGCCCTGGCGTTCTCGCCCGCCGATGGCAGTTTCCGGCAGGGCTACGAGGATCTCTGATGCATATCGCGGTTCTGCCCCTGGCCCGCCCGACCTTCGATGTGGGTTTCGCGCGCGAAACACATGCGGAAATGCAGGCGGCGTTGCGAGCGACCGGGCACCGCCTGTCGGGACCGGATGCGCTCTTGCTCGATGCCGAGGCCGCGACCGCCGCGCGGGATGCCGTGCTTGGCGAAGGTCCCGATCTGATCCTGATCCTGCAGGTGACCTTCACCGATGCGGCCTTTCTGGGCGAGTTGGCTGGGCTGACCGATGCGCCGCTTGCGATCTGGGCGCCGCCCGAACCGCGGCTGGGCGGGCGGTTGCGGCTCAACGCGTTTTGCGGCCTGAACCTGGCCGCCCATGCGCTTGGGCGGCGCGGCCGGCGCTTTTCCTGGGCCTATGGCGCGCCGGCAGATGTCGATCTTAACGCGCTGCTTTCAGCGCCGGGCGACAGCGCCGCCCCGCCCCTGGCCGCGTGCCAGGCCAGCGATCAGGGCTATCTGCTTGCATCGGCCCTGCGCGGCGCGCGCATCGGGCGGATCGGCGCGGCCCCCGACGGGTTTGACACCTGCAGCTATGACGCCGCCGCGCTCTCCGACCTGGCCGGGGTCGAGGTGGCACCGCTGACGCTTGCGGAGCTGTTTGAGACGGCCCAAGCGGCGGAGCCGGACCGGGCCAGCGTGGCCTGGCTGGCCGGGCTCGACGGGGTCGATCAGACCGAGCTTGACCGGTCGCTGCGTCTGGGCGCCACCTTGACGGATCTCGCCGGGCAGGGCTATGACGCCTTTGCCATCCGCTGCTGGCCTGAATGCTTCACCGAATATGGCGGCGCGATGTGCGGACCGGCGGCCATGCTGGGCGAGGCCGGAACCCCCTGCGCCTGCGAGGCCGATGTCTATGGCGCGCTCACCCAGCTTGCGCTTCGGGCCGCGGCCGAGGCGCCGGTCTTTCTGACCGACCTTGTCGATATGGACGCGGCCGACAATACCGGCGTTTTGTGGCATTGCGGGCAGGCCCCGCCCAGCATGGCCGGGGCGCCGGCGGCCGCGACCATCCACACCAACCGCCGGATGCCGCTTTTGCTTGAGTTTCCGCTCAAGCCCGGGCGGGTGACGCTGGCGCGCATCAGCCAGGCCCAGGGCGTGCCGAAGATGGTTCTGGCGGCGGGCGAGATGCTCGACCGGCCCATGGCCTTCACCGGCACCTCCGGCGTGATCCGCTTTGACGCACCGGTGGCGCAGGTCATGCCGCGGCTGATCGAGGCGGGGCTTGAGCATCACATGGCGCTGGCCTATGGCGAGCACCGCCCGGCCCTGCGCGGGCTGGCCGGCGCAATGGGGCTGCCGGTGCAGGAGATGACGCCATGATGCGCTATGGGCTGATCGGGTCTGGCATGATGGGCCAGGAGCATATCCGCAATGTCGCGCTTCTGGACGGGGCCGAGATTGCCGCGATCGCCGATCCGGACCAGCGCATGCTGGGATGCGCGGCCGAGCTTGCCGGGGCGCGGGCCTATCCCGACCATCGCGCCATGCTGGATGCCGAGGCGCTGGATGCGCTGATCGTCGCGGCCCCCAATGACCTTCACCATGCCCTGATGTGCGACGCGCTCGCCTATGGCCGCCCGATCCTGTGCGAAAAGCCGCTCGCCTCAACGGCCGCGGATGCGCTGGATCTGGCGCGGCGCGCCGCTGCCGGGCCGCCGGTCTGGGTGGCGATGGAGTATCGCTTCATGCCCCCGGTCGCGCGGCTGGTCGAGGCCGTGCAGGCCGGCCGGGCCGGGGCGCCGCGCATGGTTGCCATCCGCGAGCATCGGTTCCCGTTTTTGGAGAAAATCGGCGACTGGAACCGCTTCAACGCCCGCACCGGTGGCACGATGGTTGAAAAATGCTGCCATTTCTGGGATCTCATGCGGCTGATTTTGCAGGCCGATCCCGTGCGGGTCTATGCATCCGCCGCCGCCGATGTGAACCATCGTGATGAGCGCTATGCGGGCCGTGTGCCCGACATTCTCGACAATGGCTTTGTGGTGGTCGATTTTGCCGGCGGGGCGCGCGCGATGCTCGATCTGTGCATGTTTGCCGAGGGCAGCCATTGGCAGGAGGTGATCTCGGTCACCGGCCCTGCCGCGCGGATCGAGGCGCGGGTGCCCGGGCCGGCCCGGTTCTCGCCCGACGGGGCCGAGCGGCATGCCGAGCTTGCCATCGCCGACCGGGCGGCACGGCGCGAGACCGCCGAAATCATCGAGACCGATGAGGCCATCTTGCGCGCCGGCGACCATCATGGCGCGACCTTCTTTCAGCATCAGCGGTTCTTGCAGATGCTGCGCGATGGCGGTCAGCCCGAGGTGACGCTGGCCGACGGCGCCTGGGCGGTGCGCGTGGGGGCGGCGGCTGAGGAGAGCGCACAGCTCGGCCAGCCGGTCGATCTGGCGGCCGCGGCGGTGCCGGCATGATCCTGATCACCGAGATCATGGATGCCCCGGCGGTCGAAAGCCTGGCCGATCTGGGGGTCGAGTACGCGCCCGAGCTGGTCGAGGACCAGCCCGCCATCCCCGCCCGGCTTGCCGGCAAGCGCGCACTCATCGTGCGCAACCGCACCCAGGTCACCGCCTCGATGCTGGCCGCGGCGCCCGGGCTGGTCTGTGTCGGGCGGCTGGGCGTCGGGCTCGACAATATCGACATGGCGGCCTGCGCGGCGCGGGGGGTGGAGGTCTATCCCGCGCTTGGCGCCAATGCCCGGTCGGTGGCCGAATATGTCGTGACGACCACGGCGATGCTGCTGCGCGGCGCCTATGCGGCGAATGCCGATGTCATTGCCGGCGCTTGGCCCCGAAACCGGCTGATGGGGCGCGAGACGGCCGGCAAGACGCTGGGTCTGCTGGGCTTTGGCGCGATTGCCCGGGTCACGGCCGAGCTGGCGCGCGCTTTCGGGATGCGGGTGATCGCGCATGACCCCTTCGTGCCGGAGGACGACCCGGTCTGGGCCCGCGCCGAGGTTGTGCCGGTGACGCTCGAGCGGCTTTTTGCGGGCTCGGATGCGCTGTCGCTGCAGGTGCCGCTGACCGAGGCGACGCTCAACATCATCGACGCCCGCGCGCTGGCGGTCATGAAGCCCGGCGCGGTGCTGATCAATGCGGCCCGGGGCGGCGTGGTCGATGAGGCCGCACTGGTCGAGGCGCTGCGCGCGGGGCGTCCGGGCGGAGCCGCGCTCGACACCTTCGCGCAAGAGCCGGTCAGTGCCGCGGCCGGCGCAGCCCTTGCCGATGTGCCCAATCTGATCCTCACGCCCCATATCGCCGGCGTGACACAGGAGGCCAATGAGCGGGTGTCGACGCTGATTGCCGCCAAGGTGCGCGCCCGGCTGGCCCAGCCCTAGACCACCGACAGGGTGGCGGCGACGGACTTTTGCCAGCGCGCATAACGCGCATCGCGCGCGCCCTCGGGCATCTGCGGGTCGAACCGCCGCTCAGCCGCCCAGCCCGCCGCAAACGCCTCCTGCCCCGGATAGATCCCGGCCGTCATGCCGGCCAGCCAGGCCGCGCCGATGGCCGTGGTCTCCAGCACCTCCGGGCGGTCGACCGGGGCACCGATGATGTCGGCGAGAAACTGCATGCTGTAATCCGACGCGGTCATCCCCCCATCGACGCGCAGCACCGCACCGCCAGGCGCGGCGTCCGCCTCAGGCGCATCGGCCCGCATCGCCTCCAACAGATCGCGGGTCTGAAAGCCCACGCTTTGCAGCGCCGCCCGGGCAAGCTCGGCCGGGCCCGAATTGCGCGTGAGCCCGAACACGGCCCCGCGGCACTCGGCATTCCAATAGGGCGCGCCCAAACCCACGAAAGCCGGCACCAGCGTGACCTCCTGGCCGGGATCGGCGGCCTCGGCCAGGGCTTGCGTTTCGCCCGCCGCCGCAACGACCCCCAGCCCGTCGCGCAGCCATTGCACAACCGCGCCGGCCACAAAGATCGCGCCTTCCAGCGCATAGGTGGTCTGCCCGTCAAGCTGATAGGCGATCGTGGTGAGCAAGCGGTTGCGGCTGACAACCGGCGTGTCGCCGGTGTTGAGCAGCGCAAAGCACCCCGTCCCATAGGTCGATTTCAGCATGCCGGGCCGAAAGCAGGCCTGCCCGATGGTGGCCGCCTGCTGGTCGCCGGCCACGCCCCGGATCGGCAGGGCCCGACCGAACAGCGCGGGATCGGTCGTTCCGAAATCGCCGGCGCAATCGCGCACTTCGGGCAGCATCGCGGCGGGGATGTTCAGCAGGGCGAGGATCTCGTCATCCCATGTGCCGGAGCGGATGTTGTAAAGAAGCGTGCGCGCCGCGTTGGTGGCGTCGGTGACATGGGCCTTGCCGCCGGTCAGCCGCCAGATCAGATAAGTATCGACCGTGCCGAAAAGCAGCTTGCCGTCCTCGGCCATCGCACGGGCGCCTTCGACAGTGTCGAGAAGCCAGGCAAGCTTGGTGCCCGAAAAGTAAGGGTCGAGCAGCAGGCCGGTGCGCGCGGTGATCATCGGCTCATGCCCGGCCTGGCGCAGTTTCGCGCAGATCGGGGCGGTGCGCCGGTCCTGCCAGACGATGGCATTGTGGATCGGCCGCCCGGTGTCGCGCTCCCAAACCAGGGTGGTTTCGCGCTGATTGGTGATGCCGATGCCGGCGATATCCTCCCCGCCCTCAAGCGCCTGGCGCGCGGTGGCCAGAACGCTGGACCAGATCTCCTCGGGGTCATGCTCGACCCAGCCCGAGGCGGGGAAATGCTGGGTGAATTCCTGCTGGGCCACCGATTTGGGCCGCAGATCCGGGCCGAACAGGATCGCCCGGCTTGAGGTTGTGCCCTGGTCGATGCTCAGAATATGCGTCATGCGCCTCCCCCCGGCTATTGATGGTCTTTGCGCAGGGTCATAGCCGAGCCCGCGGCGGGAGGCTACTCCGCGGCGCTGGGGCGAAGGGCGCTGGGGTCGCGCGCCTGCTCTGCGGCGGTCATGAAGGCGTCGAGCCGCGCGATCTCATCGGGCTCCAGGCGAAGGCCAAGCTTGGAGCGGCGCCAGACGACATCCTCGGCGGTTCGGGCATATTCATGCGTCATCAGCCAGGTGACCTCGGCCTCGGTCAGCGTTGCACCGAAGGCCGCGCCAAGATCGGACGCATCGCGCGCCTCGCCCAGGATCGCCTGTGCCTCGGTGCCATAGGCCCGCACCAGCCGGCGCGCCCAACGATCATCAAGGAAGGGATGGCGCTGCTGCAGCGCCGCGACCAGCGCCGGCGCGCCCTTGACCGGGAAATCCCCGCCCGGCAACGCGACCCCGGCGGTCCAGGTCCCAGACCGGCCGGGAAAGTGCTGTGCGATCTTTTCCAGGGCGCTTTCGGCAAGCTTGCGATAGGTGGTGATCTTGCCGCCAAATATGTTGAGCAGCGGCGCGCCGGCGCTGAGATCGGTTGTGAGCACATAATCGCGGGTCGCAGCGCTCGCCGATGCCGCGCCGTCATCGTAAAGCGGCCGCACCCCGGCATAGCTCCACACAACATCGGCCGGGCTGAGCGCGCGTTCGAAATACTGCGACGCGAAATCCAACAGATAATCCCGCTCCGCATCGGTGCAGACCGGCGCGATATCCGGGCCCTCATGCTCGGCATCCGTGGTGCCGATCAGCGTGAAATCGGTCTCGTAGGGAATGGCAAAAATGATCCGCCCATCAGAGCCTTGGAAGAAATAGCTCTTGTCATGCTCAAAGAGCTTGCGGGTCACGATATGGCTGCCCCGCACCAGCCGGACCCCGGCCGAAGAGTTGCGCCGCAGCCGCCCGCCCAGGATCTCGGCCACCCAGGGCCCGCCGGCATTGACCAGCATCCGCGCGCGCCGGGTCGTCGACGCCCCGGTGGCGCCATCGCGCAGGGTGACGACCCAAAGACCCTCTTCGACCTCGGCGGAAACGACTTCGGTGCGGGGCAGGATCTCGGCGCCCCGTGCCTCGGCATCGCGGGCGTTGAGCACCACCAGCCGGCTGTCCTCCACCCAGCAATCTGAGTATTCATAAGCCTTTACAAAACGATCTTTGAGCGGTGCGCCAACCTTGTCGCGTCGCAGATCGACCGTGCGCGTGCCGGGCAGGATCTTGCGGCCGCCCAAACTGTCATACAGAAACAGCCCCAAACGGATCAGCCAATCGGGGCGCCGCCCTTTCATCCAGGGCATGATCCGGCGCAACAGCCGCGAGGTCGGCGTGTCGCTTTCAAACCGCATATCGGGGTTGAGCGGCAGCACAAAGCGCATCGGCCAGGCGATATGGGGCATGGCGCGCAGCAGGGTTTCGCGCTCGATCAGCGCCTCGCGCACAAGCCGGAACTCGAAATACTCCAGATAGCGCAGACCGCCGTGAAAGAGCTTGGTTGAGGAGGCCGATGTCGCCCAGCCCAGATCGTGCTTTTCGGCAAGGCAGACCGACAGCCCCCGGCCCGCCGCGTCGCGCGCGATGCCGCAGCCATTGATGCCGCCGCCAATGACCAGGAGATCGTGCAGCCCCTCTGACCTCGTCTCCATCCCGCGCCTCCCCGATCTTGCCCGTCTGGTCCGCTAGGCGGGAGTATAGGCCGGAATCCGACATGCTGCGAGGGTGCTTGCGTCGCGCCCCCTGTTTTGCCGCGACATGCGGCGCCAAAGCCGGCACCGAACATGCCTGTTTGCTGGGCATTGCCCCCGCGATATGGCCGGCTCCAACGGCAAGTCTTTGCCGGTTTGCACAACCCTGCGCCATTCCGCTGGCGCCGCTTTGATCAGCGCAGTAGGTATCACTGTCCAAGAAGACCGCATCCGCCGAAACACCCCAGGGGAGACGATTGTGTTCGCGAAATCCATCCTGACCGCCGCTGCGCTGGCGCTGGCGCTTCCGGCGACAGCCCAGACCACGCTGCCCTTCGCGCTTGACTGGAAGTTCGAAGGCCCCGCCGCGCCCTATTTCGTGGCCATCGACAAGGGCTATTTCGAAGAGGCCGGGCTGGT
>JBCBKN010000033.1:0-19133 GCA_038521775.1 Pseudomonadota bacterium
CCAGCCGAAAGCCGCGACCAGCAGCATCAGATGCCCGCGCCAGGTGCCGCTGCCCGATTGGGCCACAGCCTCCCACCCGCCGACCGCGAGCGCGCCCACCAGAATGAGGCCCAGCCCAATGAGGCGAATGCGGCTGAACCGCTCACCCAGCAGGTAAAAGGACAGCAGGGCGACAAAAAAGGGCAGCATCGAGGGGGCAAACACCCCGCCATCGGCCACCGGCGCATAGGTCAGCCCCAGGGTCAGAAAGGTGACGAGCGAAAAGCCGCCCAAGATGCCGACCGTCAGCGCATCGCGCCATCTGATCCGCTTGGGCTTGAGGCCAAAGCGCAGCCAGACCGGCGCAAAGAGCAGGGCTGCCGGGGCAAAGCGCAGCAGGCCCAAATCCGCCGGGCCCATCGCCTCCCGCGCCAAGGCCCGGGCCAGAACCATGTATCCGCCCCAGATCGCAACGGTCAGCGCGATGGCAGCCCATGCCAGCAGGGTTCGATTGGCGCTCGCCGCTCCGGTCATGTCAGCCTGAGGGCAAGACAGCGCGGCGCCCGCGCATGACCGGCATCGGGCCGACCACGCGCAGGGCCGGATGCTGCGACGACAGCCAACATGTGCCGGGCGGCCTCACCCATTTGGAAGAGCGACTCCTCCGAAACTCTCGGGTCATCTGTCGGCTTTACATCGCGTTGCGGTTTTTGGAGCGGGCGATCGGGATCGAACCGACGACATTCAGCTTGGGAAGCTGACGTTCTACCACTGAACTACGCCCGCCACTGCGCCTCTCCTATGCCGACACCGGCCAATGGTCAACACTCCCGGCTGTTGATCATTTCGAGCGGCCGGAGGTCAGTGAGTTCGGGCGCAGCCCCCGCGCGTCGCGCGCGCAGCCCGATCCTGGGGTGTCAGCTTTTGGGCGCGGCGGCGACGCAGCAGGCCTGCACCGTCGGGTGGTTCGCGCAGCAATCCTCAAGAAGGTAGCGGATCACCGCACCTATGGCCTGGAACTCGATCCGATAGGTCACCTCGCGCGCCGCGCGGTCATGCGTCACCAGCCCGGCCTCGGCCATTTTGGAAAGGTGGAACGAGGCGCGCGACGGCGTTGCATCGACCGATTTGGCCAGCGTGCCTGCCGTCAGACCCCCGGGCGCGGCCGCAACCAGGGCCTTGAGCATGCGCAGCCGCGTGGCATGGGCGAGGGTGGAGAGGCTGGCCAGCGCCTCGGCTTCTGTCATTGTTCAAAATTCCTTGAAATGAGGCGCGGATGCCTCTAGATATATTTCAACCTGATTTGAAATGGAAGAGCGCCATGACCCTGCAAACCCTCCTCGACAGCCTCAAATCCCTGCCCGCGCATTTGCCGATTTCCTTTGCCACCACGGCGGGGCCGGCCGGCTGGGGCTATCATGTCACCGAGCTCAAGCATGCCCAGATCACCAGCATCGATTGCGGCGGCCGTGTCGCGGAATGGGCCGAAGCCACCCTCCAGATCCTGGACGGGGACGGTGCGCGCGACCGTGCGATGCAGGTCGGCAAGCTGGCCGGAATTCTGTCGCACAGCATCGGTGCGGTCGCCGGGCTGGGGGATGCCGATCTTCAGGTGGAGTTCTCGCATGGCAATGCCGGCATGCAGATCTTTGAGCCCGGCACGCCGCGTCAGGCGGGCGATCTGGTGACGATCGACCTTTCCGCCAGCCAGGCCCAGTGCAAACCGGCCAGTGCGTTTGAACCGAAACCGAAATGCTGCTGAGGGCCGGTCAGGCCGGCTCGGCGCGCTTTAGCTCCTGGTGCTCATCTTCAACCAGGCCGATCTTCCAGTAGCCGGCAATATATGTGTCGGCGCGGTCCAGCCGCTTTTCGTCCAACAGGAAGCTGCGAAGATCCCGGACGGTGCCATGCTCGCCCGCAATGCAGGTCTGCACGCGGCCGTCCGGCCAGGGCATCTGGCGCACCGCATCGATCTGGGCCGATGAGGCGCTGTGCGCATGCGGATGGATCAGCCAGCGCATCTCGATGCCCGCCGGCGCGTCGATCGTCTGTTTGTCCTCGGCGCTGGTGACTTCCAACAGCGCAAGGCCGGTGGCGTCGCGCGGCATCGCCTCGAGGGTTGCGCTGACGACCGGCAGGGCGGACATGTCGGCGGCCAGCAGGTAGCTGTCGGCGTGAAAGCTCTGCACCTTGACCGGACCGGGGCCCGAAAAGCCCAGAAACGACCCGGGTCGCGCGGCGCGGGCCCAAGCCGAGGCGGGGCCGCCCTCGCCGTGATCGACAAAATCGATGTCCAGTTCCAGTTTGTCGGCGCGAAAGGCCCGCACCGTATAGGTTCGGCGCAGTTTGACCGTGCCTGCGGCAAGCCGTTCGCCAAAATCCGTGAGGCTTTCGCTGGGATCGGGCAACAATATCTTGCAGTTTGCGCCCTCGCGCCCTTCGGGCATACCCTCCAGCGCCGGGCCGGCAAAGGTCACCCGGATCATGTGCGGGGTCAGATGCCAGGCCTTTGCAACCTGAAGCAAACGGGGGGCGGGGCGTTTGGCCATGATCGTCTCCACGTGCGGTCGTCTTCACTTGCATTTTCTGATAAAATAAGTTGGATTTAACGGCAACATCAACCCCACCGCTGGCAAACGCTTCGTTCACGCCTCAAGGGACCCTGCGCATAGGATGCCTCAAAACCAGAACACGCGCCAGCCGGTGACAGATGCGGTCGTGCGTCAGGCCCGCCAGTTCCTGCGCACCGCGCGGCACGCCGCATTGGCCGTGCTGGAGCCTGGGACCGGCGCGCCGCTGGTCAGCCGGGTCTCGGTTGCCAGCGACGCGGATGGTGCGCCGCTGATCCTGATCTCGCAGCTGTCGGCCCATTTCCCGGCCCTGGATGCGGATGGGCGCTGTTCGCTCCTTTTCGGGGAACCGGGCGCGGGAGATCCGCTGGCCCATCCGCGGATGAGCGTCACAGCGCGGGCCGTCAGGCTGGAGGGGCAAGCCCGGATCGCGGCACGGGCCCGGTTTCTGGCGCGGCACCCGAAGGCCGAGCTCTATGCCGATTTCGCCGATTTCGCGTTCTGGCGCCTGACCCCCACAGGTGCTGCGCTCAATGGCGGCTTTGCCAAGGCCTATGACCTGACCGCCGCGCATCTGCTCTGCGCCTCGGATGCGGGCCTTGCCGACATGGAGCCCGGGGCGGTTGCCCATATGAACGAGGATCATGCGGATGCGATCAGGCTTTATGCACAGACCCTGTGCGGCGCCCCCGCGCGCAACTGGCAGATCGCGACGCTGGATGTCGAGGGGATCGACATGATCGATGGTGACAGCGTGGTGCGGCTTTGGTTCGATCAGCCCTTGCGCGGTGCCGCCGATCTGCGCCCAAGGCTGGTCGCACTTGCCAAACGTGCCCGCGAGATGACGTCGCAGCGTGAGGCCCCGCCCTCCCCGTAACGCGCAATCGCCGCTACCAGACCGCACTTGGATCACACGGAAGGACAGAGCGATGTTTATTGCCATGAACCGGTTCAAGATCGTGCCGGGTCAGGAGGAGGCTTTCGAGGCGGTGTGGCGGAACCGGACCACGCGGCTGACCGAGGTCGACGGGTTTCGCGAGTTCAAGCTTCTGCGCGGTGCGACGGATGACGCGCACACGCTTTATGCCTCGCACACGATCTGGGACAGCCGCGCGGCCTTCGAGGCCTGGACCCGGTCGGAGCATTTTCGCGCCGCACATGCCAGCGCCGGCGACAATCGCGGCATGTATCTGGGGCACCCGCAATTCGAAGGGTTTGAGACGGTGCTGGAGGAATAGCCAAGGGCTGTCGATCGGCGGGATGCTCGCCCTGGTTGAGAGCTCGGGCGACCCGATGATCCAGGCCATATTGGCGACGGTCTTCCGCAATCCGATCGCTGAATGGCTTGTAAGATCCGCGATGGGCCATTGCGCGCGCGAACTCAGCCGCGGATACCTGCCCTTCGAGATCGACCAGCTGGGGTTGGTCTCATCTGGCGCGTTTGATTGGCGAGACAGCGCCTCGTAGCCCAGTGAAGCGAAGGCCGTTGGGGTCACGCGCCGGCCGCTCTCGGCCCTCAGGTTTGGCCGCAACCGGCGCTGCGACACCATATTGCGCATCATAGCCTGGCCCAGACACAGGGCAGGAGCGTAAGGTTGCCCGGCGCAAAGCACCTCTTCATCCGGCTGCGGGCCAGATTCCCGACAAATAGAGTTGTGATGCAATTGTCGGCTGTCTGACATCATTCCCATCGACGCTGCCGGGCATCCACACAACGCCAGGGAGAACGCAATGCGCCTTCGCCTCAGCCGCCGCCAGCTTCTGACCGGTGCGACCGCTTTTGCCGGCGCGCTGGCCACGCCGGGCCTCAGCCGCGCGGCCACACGCCCCGCCATCACCCACGGGCTGCAATCGGGCGACGTCGCCCATGACAGCGCGGTCATCTGGGCCCGGGCCGACCGCGAGGCCTATATGAATGTCGAATGGGCCACGACCGAGAGTTTTGCCAATGCCCGGAGCGTGCAGCGCCTGGCGGTCGGCGAGGCGACGGACCGGTCCGGCAAGATGCTGCTGACCGGGCTGCCCGCGGATCAGGAGATCTTCTACCGCGTCACGATGACCGATCTGGGCGATCTCAACGCAGTCTCCGAGCCCGTCATCGGCCGCTTCCGCACCGCCCCCTCAGCGCTGCGCGACGTCTCCTTCGTCTGGTCCGGCGATACGGCGGGGCAGGGCTGGGGCATCGATGAGGACCGCGGCGGGATGACCGCCTATGCCACCATGCTCGGCCATGCGCCCGATTTCTTCATCCATTCCGGCGACACGATCTATGCCGACAATCCCATGCAGGCCGAGGTCGAGCTCACGGACGGCACGATCTGGAAGAACCTCATGATCGAGGAAAAGGCCAAGGTCGCCGAAACCCTGCATGAGTTCCGCTGGCAGTATCTCTACAACATGATGGATGCCAATCTGCGCGCCTTCAACGCGCAGGTGCCGATGATGGCGCAATGGGATGATCACGAGGTCACCAATAACTGGTATCCCAGCGAGATCCTCGAGGATGACCGCTACACCGAGCGCTCGGTCGACACGCTGGCCGCCCGCGCGGCGCGCGCCTTTCATGAGATGACGCCGACGCGCAGCAGCGCCGAAGAGCCGCACCGGGTCTATCGCAAGACCTCCTATGGCCCGCTGCTGGACGTCTTCTTTCTGGACATGCGCAGCTATCGCGGCCCCAATGGCGCAAACAATGAGGACGGGCCCACGCCCTTCCTTGGGGCCGAGCAGATGGCCTGGCTGAAGCGCGAAACCACGGCCTCGACGGCGCTGTGGAAGGTCATCGCCTCGGACATGCCGCTGGGCATGATCGTCTATGACAACTGGCGCGCCAAGGACACGTTCGAGAACATGGCCAATGGCGACGGGCCGGTGCGCGGGCGCGAGCATGACATCGCCGAACTGCTGCGCTTTTTCAAGCATGCCGGGGTGACCAACACCGTGTGGCTGACCGCGGATGTGCATTACACGGCGGCGCATCACTACAGCCCGGATCGGGCGCAGTTCCAGGAGTTCGACGAGTTCTGGGAGTTCGTCTCCGGGCCGCTGCATTCCGGCAGCTTCGGACCCAATGATTATGACAACACGTTCGGGCCCGAGGTGGTCTTTGCCAAGCATCCCGGTCCCGAGGATGGCGTGAACCTGCCACCCTCCGCCGGGCTGCAGTTTTTCGGCAGGGTCGACATCTCGGCCGAGAGCGGGGAGATGACCGTCACACTCATCGACAGCGCCGACACCGCACTTTTTGCCCGCACCCTCACCCCCAAACGCGGCTGACCCAGACCCGCGCGCGATTTGCCGGCGGGGGCGTCTTTTCCGAGCTTGACGCTCCCGCCGCACCTCTCTATCTACCGCTGACGCCCATTGGCGCCACGCGCGGTTGTAGCTCAGTTGGTTAGAGTGCCGGCCTGTCACGCCGGAGGTCGCGGGTTCGAGCCCCGTCAACCGCGCCATTCTCATTCAGAAACCGGCAGCCGCATCGAATGTTTTCCCATTCGGGATCGATGAGCGGTTGAGCACCTACAAAATCGACGTATTGCACTTTCGTATCGCGACAAAATCATAGGAAGTGCTTATGGATTCGGTTCCGACTTTTGTTTTAACCATCGTAAGCTTTCTGCTCTTGGCAGCCTTAGCCGTCCTATTTGACGTTCTTGTTCGGGAGCCGAAACGACGGCGCGAAGCGGAAGCCGCCCCTCGAATAACGCTTGCCGAAGCGCAATCGTACTGGAAGGCAATTGAAGAAAGCAGTCTGCCGATCGCCAAGGCTGTTGTTCAGGACAGGCCACCAAACTCCGCCAAGGAAAGTCGAATTGGCGGCGCCCCACTCGCGATTGATGCCGATGCGGTTTGGCCTCGCGATAAAGATAGTGGCTTTCCGCTCCCATTTATCGCCCAAATCAACTTCGCCGACCTGCCTCAGATGGAAGATTTTCCGGAATCCGGGGTTCTTCAAATCTTTACATCATTTGAGCCGCTTGGTGATCTGTTTGGGGTCGAATGCATTATCCGGTGGAACCCTGATCCGCAGACCGATGCACTCCTGACTGTTCCAGACGAAATGCTGCAGAACAATCATCAAACATTCTTCTCCGAAAAGGCGCAGGGGGTGGGGCTGCCTTTGATCTTTGAGCGCGATGTGGCACCGGGCAACCCGTACAATTGGCCTTTCGATGAGAATGATCCTACTTTGGCCAACCGACTGCCAGAAAGTGAAGATGTCGCTGCCATCATAGATAGATGGGAAGAAAGATCGGAGCGCATACTTGCCGGGTATGGCGATCATTGGGTCGGCGGGGATCCCAGTTTCGTGCAGGAAGACGTGCGCCACGATCCCGCATGTCGACATCTCGACCGTGTCTTGTTTCATTTGGGCTGCAACAATAATGACATCAATATCGGCGATGGCGGGCAGTTGAATGTCATGATCAGCCGCGATGCATTGGTGAAGAGAGCGTTTCAAGACGCCTACCTGACCTGGGATTGCCATTGAAGGACGCGCTGCGAAGTTCCTGAATTGCGCATGGTGGCTTTTGGGCAATGAGGTGACCGTCAGTGTTGTAACCAGTAAGTCGAATAATTAGTATTATGTAAAATATTCACTCGACATCCGGCAATGTCATTGGGAAGCGTTGGTGGAACTGCCGGCGTTGGGTGCGCGACCACACCATGTCCAAATCAATGCCATCCGGACCGTCCCGGCGCTGTTCGACGCATCCGTTGCGATGCGCCCATGCCAGGGCCGCGCCCTGATCGAAGTCGAGATGCACCTGCTCGCGCAGCCGCTGTCCGGAGATCGCCTGCGTCACCAGCGCCAGCAAGCGGTCAACCCCTGATCCGGTGACGGCGGAGCCCGCGACAATCCGATCGTCATTGCCGCCGCTCATCGCGATTGGCTCAGGCAGCAGATCCGACTTATTGCGAAACTCGATCATTCCGTCGACCAGCGGCGCCGGCAGATCCAACTCGTCCAACACCTCCGACACGCTGGCGGCCTGTGCCTCGGTCTCGGGATGGCTGATGTCGCGAACATGGACCAGCACATCGGCCTCGCGCACCTCCTCAAGCGTCGCACGAAACGCCGAGATCAGTTGCGTGGGCAGATCGGAGATAAAGCCCACCGTGTCGGACAGGATCACCGGCGTCCCGCCATCGAGCTCGATCCGCCGTTGCGTGGGATCGAGTGTGGCAAAAAGCATGTCGCGGGCCATCACCGTTTCGCCGGTCAACCGGTTGAAAAGCGTCGATTTTCCGGCATTCGTATAGCCGATGAGGGACACAGTGGCATAGCCGGCCCTGTGGCGCCCGGCGCGGTGCAGGGCGCGGGTGCGCGCCACATCCTCCAACTGCCGCCGCAGGCGGACGATCTGTGTGTCGAGGGCCCGGCGGTCGGCCTCGATCTGGGTCTCTCCGGGCCCGCCGACAAATCCCAAGCCGCCGCGCTGGCGTTCCAGATGGGTCCAGCTGCGCACCAAACGGCTGCGCTGATAGCTTAAATGCGCAAGCTCAACCTGCAGGACACCTTCGCGCGTCCTGGCCCGGTCGCCGAAAATCTCAAGGATCAGGCCGGTGCGGTCCAACACCTTGACATTCCAGTCCTTTTCAAGATTGCGCTGCTGCACCGGGCTGAGCGATGTGTTCACCACCACAACCCGTGCGGCACAATCGGACAGGCGCGCGCCGATCTCAGCCAGCTTGCCGCGCCCGAAATAGACCGACGGATCGGGCCGGTTGACGGGCGCGGTCTCAGCACCCGACAGCTCAAGCGCCGACAAGGCCCGAACCAACGCCCGCGCCTCGTCAAACGCATCTCCGGACCTGGCCCCCAGACCCGATCGTTTCGGAACGGGGTGGACGAGATAGGCGGTCTCCCGCGGCGCCGAAGCCGCGTCAGGCAGTCTCATCTCCATCATAAAGCTGGATGGGCTGCGAGGGCATTACAGTTGAAATGGCATGTTTATAGACAAGTTGGGACTGGCCATCACGACGCAATAAAACGCAGAAATTGTCGAACCAGGTGACAACCCCCTGCAATTTAACACCATTCACCAGAAAGATCGTAACCGCGATCTTGTTCTTGCGAATGTGGTTGAGGAATGTGTCCTGTAGGCTTTGTTTATCAGCAGCCATTTTTGATCAGCCTTCAGCCGTATGGGGCGCCTGTTTGGCACCAGTTTATTTTGCACTGCAATACTGTGCACGAATCCCGTCGATTTCCATAGCCCTGCGGCAAAATTTTCGATTTGGCCGCGGTCAGCGCCGCCAGTTCTCCGGATTGAGCAGCGCGAGCACAGCCAGGGCCTCCAGCCTGCCAAGGATCATTGCACAGACAGCGACCAGTCGTGCCCCGGTTCCGATCTCGCCAAACCCCGGCGCGTTCGGTGCGCCGACGGCATAAACCGGGCCGGTATTTGTCAAAGATGCAATCGACAGGGCAAGTGCCGCGTCAAATTCCAGGCCCGCCAGCGCAAATGCGGCAAAGACAAGCGCAAGTGCAACCAAAAAGAGCATCAGGAAGACCCAGGCGATATAGGCCCCGGCCTGGCGCAGACGCCGCGCGGTCTCGCCATCGCCGCCCAGCGAGTTTGGATGCGACAGTCGGCCCATTTCGCGCAGGCCCTGCTGCATTATTGCATAGCTGCGCAACAGCTTGATCCCCCCGGCCGTGGAGGCGATGCCGCCGCCCAGCGTTGCCAGAACCAGAAGCAACAGCCCGGGATGCGCGGCCGCCGCCCCGCCGGGCCAGTCGCCGCTGACAAATCCGGTGGTGGTCAGAAATGACAGCGCGGTGAAGACCGCGCCCCAGGCGGCCGCAAGGATTGCGAGCAGCTCCATTTCGTCGGCCTGCGCCATCACATGCCGCAGCAGGATCAGAAGCGCTGCGCTGAGAACAACGGCAAGCATGATGCGCAGTTCGGGATCGGTCCTCAGCCAGTCGAGATCCCCGCGCGAGAACTGGATCTGGGGTCCGCGATTTGTCGCCGCGAGGATCAGAAAGGGCAGCGCAATCATCTCAGCCAGGCGCCCTGCCCCGCCGCCAAGCCCGGCATCCTGGCCGGAGATCCCGGAGGTCGACAGGACCGACATCGCATGGATCACCGCATCGACCGGCGCATCGCCGGCCGTGGCAAGCAACAGCGCAAGCAGCGCCGTCAGGCCCAGATAGACCGGCCCCAATCGGCGCGCCGTGCGCATCAGCCGCAGCGAGGCCTCGGCAACCCCCAGCGAGGCCCAGCCTTCACCGGGACGCGCGCCATGGATCACCGATTGCATCTCATAGCCGCCCAGGTTGAGCGGGGCCATGATGGCAAGCGCAGACAGAATAATCAGAAAGCCGCCCAGCCAGGCCACGGTTGCGCGCCACAAATGCAGGGTCGGCGCCAGTGACCCAGGCTCGGCCAGCGAGACGCCGGTCGTGGTCAGGCAGGAGACCATTTCGACATAGGCCCGCTCAAACCCCATCCAGGGCGCGGCCAGGTAAAGCGGCAGGGCGGCGATGGCCGGCAGCACGACATAGCCGCCCAGCAGGGTGGCAAGCTGGGCCCGGGCGGTTATCCGCGGGTTGCGGTTCATCAGCGCGAGCGTCACGAGTGCGGCGGCCAGCAGCGTGCCAGCCGCGCACAGCGCAAAGGTCTGTGCCAGACCGGGCACATTGCTGCGCCAGGCAAACACCGCCGGCACCAGCATGCCGGCCGCCGCGCCCACGAGCAGGAACGCGCTGAGCGGAGGACGCTGCCACCACATCCGTCAGACCCGCCGCATGATCAGAAATAGTCGACGGCGACGCGGAACATCTTTTCGACCCGACGCACATCCGCGGCCATGGCAAACACAACCAGCATGTCGCCTTCCTCCAGCATCGTGTCCCCGTCCGGAATGACCACTTTCTGGGCCTTCAGAACGGCACCCAGCAGCGCGCCCTCGGGAAAGCCCGCATCGCGCACCCGCTTGCCCGAGATCGGCGAGGTGCCCAGCACCTGCGCCTCGATCACCTCGGCCTCGGCATCGCCGATCGAATAGACCGCGCGCACCCGGCCATGCCGGACATGGCGCAGGATCGAGGACACCGTCGTCGAGCGCGGGCTGATGAACGCATCGATGTTGAGCGGGGCCATCAGGGGCGTGAGGCTGGGATCGTTGACCAGCGCCACCACAAGCGGGCATCCCGCCGCCTTGGCCCGCGTGCAGGCCAGAAGGTTGGTCTTGTCGTCCTCGGTCAGCGCCAGCAGCGCATCGGCGGTGGCAAGCCCCGCCTCATGCTGAAGGTCCATGTCGAGCCCATCGCCATTGAGCACAATCGTGCGGTCGAGCGCATCGGCCGCGGTTTCCGCCCTGGTGCGGTCGCGCTCGATCAGCTTGACCCGCACCGACCGGTCGCCCCGATCAATGCGCCGCGCGACGGTCAGCCCGACATTGCCCGCCCCGATCACGATGATCCGTTCGGCCTGATCGCTTGACTTGCCGAAGATGTCCAAGGCGCGCTGGCGGTCGCTGTCGGCAAGGGTCAGATAAATCTGATCGCCGGCAAAAAGCTGATCGGCCGCCTCGGCCTTGCGCAGCTTGCCGTCGCGGCGGATGCCGACCACCCTGGCGCGCAAGGTGCTGAAGAGCTCGGTGAGCTGTCGCAGCGGGGTGTTGAGCACCGGGCAGTCTTCATCCAGGGTCAGCCCCATGAACAAGAGCCGCCCGTCCATGAAGCTCTCGGTCTCAAAGGCAGCCGGCGCACGAAGCCGGCGCAGGGCGCTGTCGGCCACCTCGCGCTCGGGCGAGATGATCACATCGATGGGCATGTGGTCGCGCCGGAACAGATCGGACCATTGCGCAAAAAGGTAGGATTGCGCCCGCACCCGCGCGATCTTGCGAGGCACCGAGAAGACCGAATGCGCGACCTGACAGGCAACCATGTTCACCTCGTCGGCATAGGTCGCGGCGATGATCATATCGGCATCGCGCGCGCCGGCCCGCTCCAAGACATCGGGATGCGAGGCAAAGCCCAGCACACCGCCGACATCGAGCGAATCGGTCGCGCGGCGCACCAGCGCTGCATTGTTGTCCACGACCGTCACATCGTTGTTTTCGCTGGAAAGATGCCGCGCGATCTGCCAGCCGACCTGGCCTGCGCCGCACACAATGACTTTCATGCCCGAACTCTCACGGCGCGATCTTCATTGCCGTTGGCCTCCGTCGACACATCGCAGAACTATGACCGCGGTCTGGCGCCGGTCAAGCGGACTCCTCATCCTCAAGTGCCGCAACCCGCGCGCCGCCGCGCGACAGGGTCACCACATTGAGCGATTTGAGCTTGCGGTGCAGGGCCGAGCGCTCCATGCCCACAAAATTGGCCGTGCGCGAGATATTGCCGGAAAAGCGGTTGATCTGGGCCACCAGATACTCCCGCTCAAACACTTCGCGCGCCTCGCGCAAGGGCAGTGAGACCAGATCGAGCAAGAGCTTGTCCTGACCCCGCTCGGCCCCGTTCGAGCCACTGTCGCGCGGCATTTCGGCCACGGTGATCGGTCCGCGCTCCGGCCCCAGGATCAGCACCCGCTCGATGAGATTACGCAATTGCCGGACATTTCCGGGCCAGGGCAGCGCCTGCAGCGCCGCCTCGGCCTCTTCGGTCAGGCTGCGGCGGGGAAGCCCCTGTTCGCGGTTGAGTTTTTCAATGAAATGCTGGGCGAGCAGCGGGATGTCCTCACGCCGTCTGTCCAGGGGCGGCACCTCAACGGGGACCACACTCAGCCGATGGTAGAGCTCCTCGCGAAACCGGCCCTCCGAAATCTCCTGCTGCAGATTGCGGTTGGTCGCCGAGATCACCCGAACATCGACCCGCACCGTGTCGGACCCGCCGACCCGGGTGAAGCTTTGCTCAACCAGAACCCGCAGGATTTTTGACTGGGTTCCCAAGGGCATATCGGCGACTTCGTCGATGAACAGGATCCCGCAATGGGCCTGCTCGAACAGACCGGGATCATGGGCGCGGCCCTGATGCTCGCGGCCAAAAAGCACCTCTTCAAAGCGCTCGGGCTCGATCGTGGCGGCATTGACCGTGACAAAGGGGTGCGAGGCACGGTGCGACATGCGATGGATGAGGCGCGCGGCCACCTCCTTGCCGCAGCCCGGAGGGCCCGACAGCAGTACGCGGCTGTTGGTTCGCGCGACCCGTTCGAGCTTTGCGCGCAATCCGCGCAGGGCCGGCCCGTCGCCCACCATATCGCTTTCCTGCAGCTCGCGCCGGCGCAGCTGCGAGTTTGTGCGGCGCAGCGTCGATGCTTCAAGTGCCCTGTCAACAACGACCAGCAACTGATCTGTATTAAAAGGCTTCTCGATAAAATCATAGGCGCCCTGGCGCACCGCCGTGACCGCAAGCTCGATGTTGCCATGGCCCGAGATGATCACCACCGGCAGGTCGGGATTGTCGCGCCGCGCGGTCTTGAGGATTTCGATGCCGTCCAACCGGCTGTCCTGCAGCCAGATGTCGAGAATGACAAGGTCGGGGGCCCGTTCGTTGATTGCGGCCAGCGCCGTGTCGGCATCCCAGGCCTCGCGCGTTTCATGTCCTTCATCCTGGAGAATTTCGGCCAAAAGCGTTCGGATGTCCGGTTCGTCATCCACAACCAAAATATCACTCATTGAGCCCTGCCCCCGCATTTGCGGCGCCGTCTTTGCGACCGTGCGCCGGTTGGAGCGCATCTGGCGATGCGCTCTGGTTTGATACTGGCAACACAACACGCACCACCGCGCCCTTGGCGGCGGCGCCATCGCCGCCCGGCCCGTCGAGCAGCTCGATCCGGCCAAGATGGTCCTCGATGATCTTGCGCACGATCGGCAGACCCAGCCCGGTGCCTTTCTCGCGCGTGGTGACATAGGGCTCAAAGAGCCGCGCACGCTCGTTCTTGGGCCAGCCAATGCCGCTGTCGCGCACCGAGAGCACTGCCTCGCGGCCGCGGGTCTCCAGCGTCACCTCGACCAGGTCGCCCGGCGCTTCGATCCCCTTGGCCCGCCGTGCATCAATTGCTTCTGCAGCGTTCTTGAGAAGGTTTGTCAGGACCTGGGACATCATCGTGCGGTCAAGCTCAACCGTCAGCGGCCCCTCCGGCAGGGCGGCCTCATAGGTGATGTCGGTCCGCGCCGATTGCTGCAACAGCACCGCATCGCGCACGATCTGGGCGAGGTCCGCGGCCCGGGTTTCCGGCGCGGGCATCCGCGCGAATTGCGAGAACTCATCGACGATGCGCCGCAGATCGCCGGTCTGGCGGATGATCACATCGGCATATTGCTCCAGGCCCGCCGCGTCATCGCCCAGCTTGCTGGCATATTTCCGGCGCAGCCGTTCGGCCGAAAGCTGGATCGGGGTGAGCGGGTTCTTGATCTCATGCGCGATGCGACGGGCAATGTCGCCCCAGGCCGCCATGCGCTGGGCCGAGACCAGATCGGTGACATCGTCGAAGGTGACGACATAGCCTTCGATCACGCCGCGCAGCGTGCGCGTGGCAATGCGGACCAAGAGATGCTGCTGCTTGCCGCTGCCGGCCAGGTGGATCTGATCCTGCACCACCGTGCGCCCCTCGCGCCGCATCCGGGCCAGCAGCGCGGCGAGGGTCGGCGCCACATCCTCCAGCGGGCCGGAGGTGGTTTCATGGTCGATGCCCAGCATACGGCCCGCCGCGCCATTGATCACCTCGACCCGGCCCTGGGGGTCGAGCCCGACCACGCCGGCCGTCACGCCCGACAGAACCGCCGCAAAAAGGCGCCGGCGCCGCTCGGTCTCGGCATTGGCGGCAACCAGGGCGTCGCGCTGGCCTTTGACCTGCTCGGTCATGCGGTTGAACATGCGCGCCAGCATGGCGATCTCGTCATCGCCGGGCTCTTCCTCGACCCGCACGTCGAGATCGCCCGACCCCACGCGGCGGGCCGCCCCTGCCAGCCGGCCGACGGGGCTGGCCAGACGGTCGGCAAACCACAGCCCCATCCAGATCGCCGCCACGATCACCAGCAGCGCAAAGCCGATATAAATCAGCGCGAATTCAAAGAGCAGCCGGCCGCGCTCGCGCTCCAATTGCTGGTAAAAGCTCACCGTGTCCTTGGTCTCGTCGAGCAGGGTCAGGATCTTGCCGTCCACGCGCCGGGTGACATAGACAAACCGGTCCGCAAAGGCCGGCAGCCGCACCAGCGCGCGCAGCTCGTTGTTGGGCCAGTCGGCGATCATGCGGATCTCGCCGGCCAGGGCTGCGTCCAGCTCGGCCGGGGCCGGCGCGTCATAGTCAAAAAGATAGCTGTCGCCGCCCCGCACCACGATGCCGCCCATCCCGTCGATGACAAAGGCCTCGGCAATCTCGCGCTGCATCTGCGCCTGACCGCGGGCCAGGGTTTCGCGCAACTCGCCCGGCGAGATCATCGGCCGCCGGGTCTTGGTGGCATTGAGGTAATCGGCCAGCAACCGCGCATCGGCCTCCAGATTGGCGCGGTGCTCGGCCTCATAGGCCTGGGCCGTGGCAAGCGAGGTGCCCAGAACCGTGCGCACCCGTTCGGAAAACCAGGTCTCGATGCCGAAATTGATCGTGATGGTGGCAAAGATCGCCACCAGCACCGCCGGCGCCAGCGCGACCACCGAAAAGACCAGCATCAGCCGCAGATGCAGGCGCGAGCCGGCCGAGCGTCGTCGCCGGTCGGCAATGGACCGGGCCACGCGCACCGCGACAAGTGCGGCCACCACCAGCACATAGACCAGATCGACCAGAATGACCGCGCGCAGCGTCAGCCCGGCCACCCCGGGCCCGTCAGGCTCGCCCAGCGCCGCGACCGTCAGGCCCGCCAGCACGGGCCCCAACATGACCAGTATCACCGTCATCGCGTTTTGCAGACGCCGGGATCGCAGGAGCTGGAAGAAGCCGTCGAAGGCCGAAGCGGTGAGGCTTCGTGTCAGTGTCGCCACGACACCTCTCGTTGTAACCGTTGCTCGATTACATCAGCTTCTTGCCGCGTGTGACCGATATGTCAAGCTCGTTAATCTTTTTGCGCAGCGTGTTGCGGTTGATGCCGAGGATCTCGGCGGCGCGCAACTGATTGCCCCGGGTCGCGCTGAGCGTGAGCGCGATGAGCGGCAGCTCGACCTCGCGGATCACCCGATCATAAAGCCCCGGCGGCGGCAGCCCGTCGCCATGCAGCGAGAAATAGCGCTTCAGATGCAGCTCGACCGAGGCGCCCAGCTTGTCGGCCGCCCGGCCCGACCCGTCATCGCCCGAGCTTGGCCGGGTGGCGAGCTCCTGCTCCACAACCTGGGCCGAGATCACCTCCTCGGGACAGAGGGCCGCCAGACGGCGCATCAGGTTCTCAAGCTCGCGCACATTGCCAGGCCAGCTCTGCTGTTTGAGCGTGCCGAGAGCCTCGGTCGTGATGGTCTTGCGCGGCAGCCCTTCCTCGACCGCGCGGCGCAGAAAGGCCCGGGCGAGGTCGGGCACATCCTCCAGCCGCTCGCGCAAGGGCGGCAGCCGGATCGGCACGACATTGAGGCGGTAGAAAAGATCCTCGCGGAATTTTCCCTCGGTGATCAGCTCGCGCAGATCCTGATGCGTGGCGGCAATGATGCGCACATCAGCCTGGATCGCCTCGCGCCCGCCCACGCGGCTGAACTCGCCCTCCTGCAAGACGCGCAAGAGCCGGGTCTGCGCTTCGGGCGGCATGTCGCCGATTTCGTCGAGGAAGAGGGTGCCGCCGCGGGCAAGCTCGAACCGGCCCTGCAGCCGCTCGGCCGCCCCGGTAAAGGCGCCCCGCTCATGCCCGAAAAGCTCGCTTTCGATCAGATCGCGGGGGATGGCGGCCATGTTCACCGCCACGAATGCGCCATCCTTGCGGCGCCCGAAATTGTGCAAGGCCCGCGCGACGAGCTCCTTGCCCGTGCCCGACTCGCCATGGATCATGACGGTGAGGTCCGTGGTCATCAGCCGCGCCATGATGCGATAGACCTCCTGCATCGCAGGCGACCGGCCGATCAGCGGCAGGTTCATGTCATCGCGGGCATGATCGCCCCCGGCCTCGGGCTGCTGGCGCTTTTCGCGCAGGTTCAGCGCCTTGGAGACATGGCCCAGCACCTCCTTAAGATCGAAGGGCTTGGGCAGATACTCATAGGCGCCAACCTCGGTGGCTCGGATGGCCGTCAGCACCGTGTTGCGCGCCGACATGACGATCACCGGCAGATCGGGCCGGCGCTTGCGGATCGCCGGCAGAAGGTCGAGCGCGTCGCCATCGGGCATCATCACATCGGTGACCACGACATCGCCGGCGCCCTCCTCGATCCAGCGCCACAGCGTCGAGGCAGAGCCTGTGGAGCGGACGCGGCATCCGGCACGGGTCAGGGCCTGGCTGAGAACCGTCCGTATTGCGCGGTCGTCATCGGCGACGAGAATGTTGCCGTCCATCACCCATCCCCCTCGGCCCTGCGCCGTCTCGCGTCAGCGACATCGGCCACATCTTCCCCGGCGCCCTCGTTCCACGGCAGGGCGTCATCTTCCTCGGCCGCGGCTTCGCTGGCGTCCCAGACCGGGAGCCGCAGGCGAAAGGTCGTCCAGCCGGGATCGCTCTCGCACTCCACCACGCCGCCATGATCGGCCACGATCTTCGACACCAGCGCCAGGCCCAGCCCGGATCCGCCTGATTTCGAACTGACAAATGGCTCGAAGATGTCGCGCTTGATCTCGCTCGGCACGCCCCGGCCATTGTCCGAGATCGACACCTGCAGCGGCAGGCTTTCGCGCCGGCCGCCCGGCAGCGCCAGCTTCACGCCGGGCCGGTAGGCGGTGCGCAGCGTCACCAGACCGCCCACTTCCGGCGTCGCCTCGGCGGCATTCTTGATCAGGTTCAGGATCACCTGCATGAGCTGGTCGCCATCCCCGGCGGTCGGCGGCAGCGAGGGGTCATATTCCTCAACAAAGCGCACATGCCGCGCAAACCCCGCATGGGCCGAGAGTTTCGCCCGATGCAGGATGTCATGGATGTTGACCGGCTTGCGGTGCAGCGGCCGGATGTCGCCGAACTGCTCGACCCGTTCGACCAGCGTGCGGATGCGATCGGATTCCTCACGGATCAGATCGGTCAGCTCCTGCTCCTGATCAGGCAGGCTCATCGCCAGAAGCTGTGCTGCGCCCGAAATCCCTGCCAGCGGGTTCTTGATCTCATGGCCCAGCATCTGCGCCATGCCAGCAACCGAGCGGGCGGCCGAGCGGAAGGTCAGGCTGCGGTCCATCTGCTCGGCCATCGCGCGGGGCTGGATGGTGAGCAGGATCTCGCCATTGCCATCCGCCACCGGGGCGGCATGAAGGTCGATGACGCGCGGCGGATGCTCGGGCCAGTAGAGCTCAACATTGTACTGCGCAAGCGACACATGCCCCTGACGCGCCTGTGACAGGATCTCCATCACCGCGCTGCTGGCGCCGACAAAGCGTTCGATCGACGCGCCACGCAAGGTAGAAAACCCCATAGATAGAAAGGTTTGCGCGGCGGAGTTGACATCAAGAATGCAGCTTTCAGTGTCCAGCAAAAGGGCGGGCTGCGGCAGGGTGTTCCAAAGCTGCTCGTAAGAGGGCGTCGTCATGCGGCCTGTGCCTCTCCCTGAGGGTCCGAGCACAACCCGCTGCGCAGGCTGGCGAGCACGGCTTTGGGGCAGTCAAGCCGCATCAGCTGCGCGCGCAATGCGGTTGCGCCCAGAGGCGCGAGGTACCAGCCCAGATGCTTGCGGGCGATGCGCAGCCCAAGCTCGCGTCCATAGAAATCCAAAATCTCCTCATAATGGCCTGCAATCAAATCGAAAAGTTCGGGGCCGGTCGGGGGTTTGGGCACCGGGTGCCCGGCAAGTTCGGCCCCGATTGCGGCCAGCAGCCAGGGCCGACCCTGGGCGCCTCGGCCGATCATCACCCCATCCGCGCCCGAGGCGGCGAGGGCTGCGCGCGCCGAGCGCGCATCGACGATATCGCCATTGGCCAGGACCGGAATGCGCACCGCGTCGCGCACCGCGCGGATTGCCGCCCAATCCGCTTGCCCGCTGTAGAACTGGGCACGCGTGCGGCCATGGATGGTGATTAGGGAGATGCCGGCCGCCTCGGCCCGGCGGGCGATCTCCGGCGCAGTGCGGCTTTCATCATCCCAGCCCAGCCGCATTTTGACCGTCACCGGGACGGTGACCGCGTGTCGCACAGCCTCGATCAGGCGAAGTGCGTGGTCGGGCGCGCGCATCAGGGCGGCCCCCGACAGCCCGCCGGTCACCTTCTTGGCCGGGCATCCCATATTGATGTCGATGAGCGCCGCGCCCTGCCCGGCACAGATGCGCGCAGCCTCGGCCATCGGCGCGGCCTCGCGACCGGCAATCTGAACCGCGGCCGGGCCGCAGCTTTGATCGATCTCTGTGCGCGCCCGGGTTGCCATGCGCGCGCCGAGAAGCTCACCAGATGCCACCATTTCGGACACAACGAAGCTGGCACCGAAGCGCGACACCAGCCTTCGGAACGGCAAATCGGTGATTCCTGCCATCGGTGCGAGCACCACCTGGCCATTCACGCTTAATTTCCCGACAGAAATCAATTCCTGCTCACC
>JBCBKN010000034.1:0-18683 GCA_038521775.1 Pseudomonadota bacterium
GGCCGGCGCTTTGGCTTTGCGCTCGATGAAATGCGCGAGCTGCTCGACCTTTACGATATTGGCGATCGTGGCCGCACCCAGGCCCATCGGATCATCGACCATGCCGAGCAGCGACTGGCCGAGATGGAAGCCCAGCGCGCCGAGCTTGACACTGCAATCGGCGAACTGCGCTCGCTTATCGCTGAGCGACGCATTTTTGCCGCCCACCCGACCGCGTCTTAAGGGAGAAAACGATGCCCAGCTATACCCCGCCCCTGCGCGACATGAAATTCGTTCTGCATGAGGTGCTGAAGGTTCAGGACCAGAAGATCGCCGGCTATGAGGATCTGACCGAGGATTTCACCGGCGCCGTGCTGGAAGAGGCTGGCAAGATCGCCTCCGAGGTGCTCGCCCCGCTCAACTTCTCGGGCGACCGCGAGGGCTGCGTGCTGGAAAACGGCGTCGTGCGCACGCCCAAGGGCTTCAAGGAGGCCTTCGATCAGCTGCGCGAGGGCGGCTGGACCGGGCTTGACTGCGCCGAGGAGTTCGGCGGCCAGGGCCTGCCTTATGTGATGGGCACGGCCGTGGGCGAGATGCTGGTCTCGGGCAATCTGGCCTTCATGATGTATCCCGGCCTCACCCATGGCGCCTATTCGGCCATCAACCTGCATGGCAGCCAGGCCCAGAAGGAGACCTATCTGCCCAAAATGGTCACCTGTGAGTGGACCGGCACCATGAACCTGACCGAGCCGCATTGCGGCACCGATCTGGGCCTGATGCGCACCAAGGCCGAGCCCCAGGATGACGGCAGCTACAAGATCACCGGCCAGAAGATCTTCATCTCGGCCGGCGAGCATGACATGGCCGAGAACATCATCCATCTGGTGCTGGCCAAGATCCCCGGCGGGCCCGAGGGCATCAAGGGCGTGTCGCTCTTCATCGTGCCCAAATTCATGGTCGGTGAGGATGGCAGCCTGGGCCAGCGCAACAGCCTGGCCTGCGGCAAGCTCGAAGAGAAGATGGGCATCCATGGCAATGCCACCTGCGTCATGAATTATGACGGCGCGACTGGCTTTCTGATCGGCGAGGCCCATAAGGGCATGCGGGCGATGTTCACCATGATGAACGAGGCGCGCATCGGCGTGGGTCTGCAAGGGCTCAGCCAGGCGGCCGTCGCCTATGAAAACGCGCTGGCCTATGCCAAGGACCGGCTGCAGGGCCGCGACATCACCGGCACCAAGAACCCCGACGGGCCGGCCGACCCGATCATCGTGCATCCCGACATCCGCCGCACGCTGATGGACCAGAAGGCCTTTGTGGAAGGCGCGCGGCTCTTTGCGCTTTGGGGCGCCAGCTTGGTCGATGCCGAGCATCGCGGGCAGGACAAGGAGGCCGCGGGGCTCATCGCCCTCCTCACCCCGATCATCAAGGCCTTCCTCACCGATAAGGGCTTTGACATGTGCATTGCCGCCCAGCAGGTCTATGGCGGGCATGGCTATGTCGAGGAATGGGGGATGAGCCAGTTTGCCCGCGATGCCCGCATCGCGATGATCTATGAGGGCGCGAATGGCGTGCAGGCGCTCGATCTCGTGGGCCGCAAGCTGCCCCAGCTCGGCCAGTCGGTGCTGATGGGCCTTTTTGAGACGGTCAAGAGCTTCATCAAGGAGCATTCCGAGGATGAGGATCTGGAGGCGGGCTTCATGGAACCGCTCAAGCAGGCCAGCAAGGATCTGCAGGAAGCGACGATGAATTTCGTCTCCGAGGGGATGAAAAACCCCAACCACGCGCTGGCCGGCTCGACCGATTACCTGCACCTCTTCGGGCATCTCTGCCTGGGCTATGCCTGGGCGCAGATGGCCGTGGCCGCCAAGGCCGCCATTGCCGCGGGCACGACCGAGCGCGATTTCTACGACGCAAAGCTCGCCACGGGGCGCTATTACATGGCGCGCTGCCTGCCCGAGACCGGTCTGCGTCTGGCGCGCATCAAATCGGGCGCCGAGCCGGTCATGGCCCTGGCCGACGAGGCGTTCTGAGGCCCATGTCGCAAGGCGACCATCATTTCTTCTGGTCTGGCCCGTTCAGCCAATGGCACCCCAGCGCCTTCACGCTCTGGGGCTGCGATTTCGCGACGGCCGAACAGGCGATGATGGTGGGCAAGGCGCGGCTTTTCGGAGATACGGAGATTGCCGCGCAGATCCTCGCCGCGCCGGATCCGGGCAAGCAAAAGGCCCTGGGCCGCACGGTGCGGGGCTTTGATGGCGCAAGATGGGATGCGCAGAAGGTGGCCCTGGTGACCGAGATCTCGCTGGCCAAGTTCGATCAGAACAAGGGTCTGCGCCGCAAGCTCTTTCAGACCGGGTCGGCGCAATTGGTCGAAGCGAGCCCGTTTGATGCGATCTGGGGGATCGGTCTGGCCGAGGACCAGGCGCGGGCCCTGCCGCCTGAAAGCTGGCCCGGGCAGAACCTCTTGGGCAAGATCCTGACCGAAACCCGTGCAACCCTTCGGGCCCGTTACCCCGATGAGCGGGTGGCCGCCTGATGCCCAAGCGCCTGCCCCTGCCGGTGCGGCGCCAGATGAACCTGACGGAGGCGGCCTATGACCGGCTCCGCGCCCTCAATGAGGCCTATGGGCTGGGCAACAACTATCTGCTGGTGGTGCTGTTGGAACGGCTTGACGAACTTGCCGATCCCGAGGCGCTCGACCGGGTGTTTCGGGAATTCCTGTCTGAATATGGCAGCACCGATGCCGGGCCCGAAAAGACGTAACATGCTGGGCAACGCGCCGGCGGTTTCGCTGGAGAACGCCGTGCTGGTATGAAAGAACAGTGGAAAACGGGCATCGGCTCTGGCCCGCATGTCACAGGGGACCGGGTTTGCCGGGTCTGGGGAGAAGACGATGACGTTCCACAACCTCGCCTCGCAATGGATGACCGATGAGCATCGGATGCTCGAGGAGATGACGACCCAGTTCATCACCGAGCAATGGGCGCCCAAGCTGGAGCGCTGGCGGGCCCAGGGCGAGATGGACCGCGAGACCTGGAGCCAGGCCGCCGAGGTCGGGCTGCTCTGCGCCTCCATTCCCGAGGAATATGGCGGGGCGGGCGGCGATTTCGGCCATGAGGCGGCGATCACCATGGCCGCGGCGCGCTGCAACCTCGCCTCCTGGGGCCAGGCGATCCACTCCACGATCGTGGCCCATTACATCCTCTCCTATGGCACGGAAGAGCAAAAGAAGCGCTGGCTGCCGAAAATGGCAACGGGCGAGCTGGTCGGCGCGCTGGCCATGACCGAGCCCTCGGGCGGTTCGGATGTCCAGAACCTCAAGACCCGCGCGATCCGCGAGGGCAATGTCTATCGGCTGAGCGGTGCGAAGACCTTCATCACCAACGGCCAGCACGCCAATCTGATCCTGGTTGCGGCCAAGACCGACCCCACGCAAAAGGCCAAAGGCGTGAGCCTGATGGCGGTGGAGACCGACGGGGCGGAGGGGTTCCGCCGCGGGCGCAATCTCGACAAGGTCGGGCTGAAGGCGGCTGACACGTCCGAGCTCTTCTTTGATGCCGTGCCGGTGCCGCCCGAGAACCTTCTGGGCGGCGAAGAGGGGCGCGGCTTTTACCAGATGATGAGCCAGCTGCCGCAGGAGCGGCTGTCGATCGGTTGCAGCGCCGTGGGCGCCATGGAAGGCGCGGTGGAACGCACCATTGCCTATGCCAAGGAGCGCGAGGCCTTCGGCAAGCCGATCATCGAGTTTCAGAACCTGCGCTTCAAGCTGGCCGAGTGCAAGACCAACACCGTTGTGGCGCGCAGTTTCAACGATGCCTGCATCGCGGCGCATCTGAAGGGCGAACTGACGGTCGAGACCGCGGCGATGAACAAATACTGGCTTTCGGATCTGCAATGCCAGGTGCTTGACGAATGCGTCCAGATCCATGGCGGCTACGGCTTTATGATGGAATATGCCGTGACCGAGATGTGGGCCGATGCCCGCGTGCAGCGCATCTATGGCGGCACCAATGAGATCATGAAGGAGCTTATCGGCCGTGCCCTTTAGCGCCTCTCCCCAGAGGGTGGTGCGGGCGGCACCGTCACGATGTGAGTATTTTTGCCAAGAAGAAACATTGCGCTGTGCTGCGCCCCCACCCCGGGGCCTGTGCGGCAGCGGGGGTGGGGGCGCCTTCTCCTTGGACGGTCATCGCCTCTCCAGGCTGTACCGTAGGGCCACCCCAGCCCGGACGCGGTTAATGGCGCGTAAACCGGCTGACGATTGCGCGCGGCCTGCCCCTTCTTCTTGGCAAAAATACTCAAATCCCACGCACCCGCAGGCGGAGCGGTGCCTCGGTGCCGCCCCCGCTGCCACACCCACATGCCCGGGCCGTTTGTGCCTGGCCGAACCAACCGGAGGGAACCATGACCGACGCCTATATCTACGACACCGTCCGCACGCCGCGCGGCAAAGGCAAACGCGATGGCAGCCTGCATGAGGTCACTGCCCTGTCGCTCTCGGCCACGGCGCTGAACGCGCTGAAGGACCGCAACGATCTCGACACCACCCAGGTCGAGGACGTCATCTGGGGCAATGTCACCCAGATCGGCGAGCAGGGCGCCTGTCTGGCCCGCTCCGCCGTGCTGATGAGCGAGTTCGATGAAAGCGTCGCGGGCGTCTCGATCAACCGCTTCTGCGCCAGCGGGCTGGAGGCGGTCAATATGGCCGCCAACCAGGTGCGCGGCGGCGCGGGCGAGGCCTATGTCGCGGGCGGCGTGGAGAGCATGAGCCGCGTGCCGATGGGCTCGGATGGCGGTGCGATCGCGGCCGATCCGGCCCTCGCCTTCAAAAGCTATTTCGTGCCGCAGGGCATCTCCTCGGACATCATCGCCACCAAATACGGCTTTTCGCGCGACGATGCCGATGCCTATGCGGTGGAGAGCCAGAAGCGCGCCGCCGCGGCCCGCGAGGCGGGGCGGTTCGACAAATCGGTGATCTCGGTCAAGGACATCAACGGGCTGACGATCCTCGACACCGACGAGCAGATCCGCCCCGGGACCGACATGCAAAGCCTCGGCGCGCTCAAACCCTCCTTCAAGGATATCGGCGAGACGATGCCCGGCTTCGATCAGATCGCGCTTCTGAAATATCCCGAGCTGGAGCGGATCAACCATGTTCATCACGCCGGCAACTCCTCGGGCATCGCCGATGGCGCCGCGGCCGTGCTGATCGGCACCAAGGCGTTTGGCGAGGCAAACGGCCTCACCCCCCGCGCGCGCATCCGCAACACCGCCAAGATCGGCACCGAGCCCACCATCATGCTGACCGGCCCGGTGCCGGTGACCGAGAAGATCCTCAAACTCGCCGGCATGGAGATCGGCGATATCGATCTCTTCGAGGTCAACGAGGCCTTTGCCTCGGTCGTGCTGCGCTTCATGCAGGCCTTCGATGTCGACCATGACAAGCTCAACGTGAATGGCGGCGCCATTGCGATGGGTCATCCGCTGGGCGCGACCGGCGCGGTCATCCTGGGCACGCTGCTTGACGAGATGGAGCGGCAGGACAAGGAAACCGGGCTTGCCACGCTCTGCATCGGCTCGGGCATGGGCGCTGCGACCATCATCGAGCGGGTCTGACGCCCAATGTGGCGTGTCCAGCACGTGGTGGACCGGGCCGTCAAGGCCCTGGTGGAGAGCGATTTTGCGCTCTACCGCCAGGGCAAGGACACGCCTTACGTGCTGATCCATGACACCCACACCGAAGTGCTGGACACCGAGACCAAGCTGCGCAGCTATTTCGACAAGAAGTCCAAGCTTTTGGCCCAGAATCGCGACCAGAAGCTGCAGCGCATCGTGCAGCAGGAACAGGCCATCGGCGCGTCGCTTATCCAGGCCACCGTGCTGACCCATGTCGAACAGAACGGCGTGCTGGTGGTCGATCCGTTCAAAAGCATGATCACCTATCGGCTGGTGGGCGACAATTGGCGCGCCATGATGGTGGTCAGCCCCGTCAGCTCGCGCTGGTCGGCCTATGCCGAAGCCCACAGCCTTGAGGGCGAAATGCAGTGGTAGATCAGGTCCACACGGTGCTGGAGCATTTCTGCCGGGCCTCCGAAAGCGGTGATTTCGAAGGGTTTGCACGCCGGTGCTGCACCCCCTATGCCTCGGTGCGCGATACCGAAACGGTGATCTTCAAGAACCACGCGGCGCTGCAGACGCTCTTTGAAAAGAACCGGGCCGCAATCCGCGCCATGCGGGACATGCGTTTTGGCTACGAGATCCTGGCCATAACCCCGCATGGAGGGCGGCTGCTCTCGACCACCGCAATTCTGTCCGGATATGCGGCGGGGCGCTTGATCGTCGATCCGGTCACCCTGGTCATGATCCTTCGGATGGAGGAGGACGAGTGGCGCCTGGCGGCGGTCATCAACCCGCTTATGGCGCGGGTGAACCAATATCTGCAGGAGCAGGGCGCCGGCTGATCCGGCGCTCCCAAATCAAGGGCAGGATCGGCGGTGTACCGGCCGCGACCATGCCAAAGCGATGACACCCACATCATGGGAGGACCCAAATGAGCATCTTTTCCACCGCCATTGACGGCGACGGCATCGCCACCATCACCTGGGATTTGCCCGGCAAGTCGATGAATGTGATGAATGGCGACGGGCTCGACGCGCTGGAAGCGGCCGTCGATGCCGCGGTCGGCGATGAGGCCGTCAAGGGCATCATCCTCACCTCGGGCAAGCCCGATTTCGCCGGCGGCGCCGATCTGACCATGCTGGCCAAGATCCGCGAAACGGCAGGCGCCGAGCCCGCCCAGCCGCTCTTTGACTTCACGATGCGGATGCATCGGATCATGCGCAAGCTGGAGCTGGCCGGCGTCGATCCCAAGACCCTGGGCAAAACTGCCAAGGGCGGCAAGCCGGTGGTCTGGGCCTCGCCCGGCACGGCGGCCGGCATCGGGTTCGAGCTTGGGCTTTGCTGTCATCGCCGGATCGTGGCTGACAACCCCAAGGCCAAGATCGGCCTGCCGGAGATCCTGGTCGGCCTCTTTCCGGGTGCGGGCGGCACGACACGGCTGATCCGCATGCTGGGCGCGATGGCCGCGGCCCCGCTTTTGCTCGAGGGCAAGCTGCTCGCCCCGGCCAAGGCCAAGGCCGCCGGCATTGTCGATGAGGTCGTGCCGGCCGATGAACTCTTGGCCCGCGCCAAGGCCTGGATTTTGGAGGCCAAGCCCGAAGAGACGCTGCAGGTGTGGGACCGCAAGGGCTACAAGATGCCCGGCGGCATGCCCTACACCCCGGCCGGCCTGCCCACCTTTGTGGGCGCCTCGGTCATGGTCCATGGCAAGACCCAGGGCGTCTACCCCGCCGCCCGCGCGCTGCTTTCCGCGGTCTATGAAGGCGCGCAGGTGCCCTTTGACACGGCGCTCAAGATCGAGGCGCGCTGGTTCACGCATTTGCTGATGAACGCCTCCTCCTCGGCCATGATCCGCTCGCTTTTCGTGAACAAGGAGGCGCTGGAGAAGGGTGCCGTGCGCCCCGCCGATGTGCCCGACCAGCGGGTGAAAAAGCTCGGCGTCCTGGGCGCGGGCATGATGGGCGCGGGCATTGCCTTTGTCTCGGCCCAGGCCGGCATCGAGGTGGTGCTGATGGACCGCGATCAGGAGGCCGCCGATAAGGGCCTGGCCACCATCACCGGCCTTCTCGATGATGGGGTGAAGAAAAAGCGCATCACCGAAGAGAAAAAGGCCGAAACCCTCGCGCGGGTCACCGCGACCCCCGACTACGCCGCGCTGAAAGGCGCCGATCTGATCGTCGAGGCGGTCTTTGAGGATGTGGGCATCAAGGCCGATGTCACCAAGCTGGCCGAGGCCGAGCTGGCGCCTGATGCGATCTTTGCCACCAACACCTCGACCCTGCCGATCACCCAGCTTGCCACGGCCAGCGTGCGGCCCGAGAATTTCATCGGCATCCATTTCTTCAGCCCGGTGCACCGGATGATGCTGGTCGAGATCATCAAGGGCGCGCAGACCGGCGATGTCGCCGTGGCCAAGGCGCTCGATTTCGTGCGCCAGATCCGCAAGACGCCCATCGTGGTCAATGATGCGCGCTTCTTTTATGCCAATCGCTGCATCATCCCCTACGCCACCGAGGCGGTGCGGATGATCGGTGAAGGGGTGGAACCGGCGCTGATCGAAAACGGCGCCAAGCAGCTGGGCATGCCGCTGGGCCCGCTGCAGCTCAATGACGAAACCTCCATCGATCTGGGCGTGAAGATCGCCAAGGCCACCAAGGCCGCCCTCGGCAATGATTATGACAATGACGATGCCGATGCCGTGATGTTCAACCTCTTTGACAAGGGCCGGCTGGGGCGCAAATCGAATGCGGGCTTTTATGAGTATGACGAGAAGGGCAAGCGTGTGCAGCTCTGGCCCGGCCTGCGCGAGGAATGGCCCAATGCGGCGGATCAGCCCGAGGTGACCGAGGTGCAGCACCGGCTGGCCATGTGCCAGGCGCTGGAGGCGGTGCGGGCGCTGGAGGAAGGCGTTCTGACCGATATCCGCGAAGGCGATGTCGGCGCCATTCTGGGCTGGGGCTTCATGCCCTGGTCGGGCGGCCCGTTCTCCTGGCTCGACATGCTGGGTGCTGCCAAGGCGGTGGAGATCTGCGACGGGCTGACGGCCAAGTTCGGCAAGCGCTTCACCACGCCGGCGCTGCTGCGCGAAATGGCCCAGAAGGGTGAGAGTTTCTACACCCGCTTTGCCCCCGAGGCCAAAGCCGCCTGAGCCGAAGAAACGGCCTGTCAGCGTCAGACCCGCCCTCAGCCAGGGGCGGGTCTTTCACCTTTCCCCCGATGAAGGGCGGGCCGGTGCGGGGCGCGACAACGCCCGATCCCCGCGTTCAGAAAGGCCCGGTTCAGTGCGCCCGGATCTGCTGCCGGAATGCGCCCGGCGCAATGCCAAACCTGCCCGAAAACAGCGCCGTCAGATGCTGTTGCGATGAAAAGCCATGGGCAAACGCGATCTCCGAAATGCTCGCCCGCCCGGTCATCAAGGCAAAGCGCGCCGCTTCAAGACGCCGCCGCATCAGCGCCTGATAGGGGCTCTCTCCCGCCGCATTTCGAAAGGCCTTGGCAAACCGGGTCGGGCGCAGCCCGGCAAAACCGGCCAGATCGCGCAATGTGATCGGCTCGCCAAGATGCGCGTCCATATAGTCGATGATCTCGTCGACGGCGCGTTTCGACAGCGGGTCGACCTCGCGACGGCGGTCGAACTCCGCGTCCAGAAACCGGGTCAACGCGTCCGAAAGGGCGCAGGCCAGCGCATCGAGGCGCAGCGGCTCGGGCGGTCGCGGCGACAGCCCGCCCCGCACGATCTGCATCAGCAACTCGCCGATCTCGCGTTTTTTGTGAAACGACCGGTGCACCCAGCGTGACCGCCAGGGGTGCCGCCGGCCGGTTTCGGCCAGCGATGACAAAAACGGGTCGGCCAGCACGACCTCGATCCAGCGCCCGCCGCGAAACGAATGGATCTGGGCGGCGGATTTGGGCACCCCGACGATGAACTCGCCGGCCTGCGTCTTCATCTCCAAGACACCCTCGCCGACATCGATGGACCCCACCTTGCGCGACAGGGCCATGTAGATGGCAAGGCCGTCATGGGTGCTGTGCCGATAGACGCCGGGCGGGGCGCCGAGGATCTGCGACACACGCGCGGTCATGTCGCTGAGCTGCGTGCGTGAGGACAGGCGCACCGCGCGCAACGACGCAAGCGGGCTGCCCGCCCCGCCATCTGTCAGTGATGCCATCGCCGCGCGCATCCTACGCCATCCCTGGGCTTGCTTGATCAAAAGGACCTGTCGCACAGGCGGTCGCATTGCGCCACTCACGACATGGATCGCCGTGATCGACCTGGGATCCGCAGAAATCTGAAAGATTTGTCGGGCGAGTCGGCCCAATACTCCTCGCACTGATTGACAACTTGATGTCTGGGGTTTTGCGCAATGGCGCCCCCGGGCCTGGAAAGGAGCCTTCAATGATCAGGCGATCAAAGATCTGGGGCGCGGCGCTTTTGACCCTGCTTCCCTCGCTCGCCTTCGCCGGCGCATGCCCGGAAGGCAGCGTGCTCACAGAACCGCGCGATCTGGAAAAGGTGTCCGGCCAGGCGGTGAGCATCGAGACCTGGGAGCTGATCGAGCTTGAAGACTGGCGGGAGGTCGGCCCGCTGCGGATGCGCCTGCGCCATTTCACCATTCAGCCCGGCGGCAAGGTTCCGGTGCACGCGCATGACGACCGGCCGTCGATCCTTTACTTCGTGAGCGGCGAGGCCACCGAGCACAATGCCTATTGCGCCGAGCCGATCGTCCACAAGCCGGGCGAGTCGGCGGCCGAGTTCGGGCCTGGCATCATCCATTGGTGGTCGAACGATGGCGTTGTGCCGGTCGTTCTGATCTCAGTCGACATCGTCCCGTCCAACTGAACGCCACCCCGGCCAATCGGTCGCCGTCCCGTCCAAGCGAACCGACGCGGTTCTCGCACTCGGGCGCGCCGACAGAACACCATGTTGTGAAAGAAAGGACATCCCATGATGAAAGCCCTCATCCTCGCCTTTGGCGTCGTTCTGGCGCTGGTGGCCAGCCCGGCCACCGGCCCGGCGCTGGCATTTGACGAAGCCTCGACCGCCCCCGTCAATGTCGACGAGACCGGCCTGGGCCTGCGCGGCTATGACCCGGTTGCCTATTTCGTCGAAAACGCCCCGGTCGAAGGCAAGGCGGATCTGACCGCCAGCCATGCCGATGTGACCTATCGCTTTGCCAGCGAAAGCAACCGTGCGCTGTTTCTCGCAAACCCGGCGCAATACGCACCGCACTATGGTGGGTTCTGCCAGATGGGGGCCGCGCTGGGCAAAAAGCTTGATGGCGACCCGCTGGTGTGGCGCGTCGCAGACGGCAAGCTTTTTGTCTATGCCTATCCCGCGGCCTTGGAAGGGTTCATGAAGGATGTTCCGGGCAACACCGAGAAAGCCGATGCGAACTGGCCCGAGATCAAGGACATCGCGCCCAAAGATCTCTGAGCGCGCTTCACCTTGAAGGGGCGGTCCGCCGGCTGCCCCGACCGGCCCCCGATAAACCCCACTCTCCCTGCAGGACCTGAAGAATGCGCCTTCGATCATGCGCCCTGCCTGATTTAAGGTCGTTTGCGGAGATTTCGCCGCTCGGCATAGACCACTGCCGACGTTCTAGGTTTTGTGCGCCGCCAACATCGATTTTAGTTCCTCGACAGAGTGCTTCGTGTGCTGTCGATATCCAAGTATCTTGAAGGATGATCTATATCCAAACTCCTCCATATGCGGCAGTGCCGGGAATACTGCCTTAATACCCTTTGCATCGAAATAGGTCTTTTTGTCCCTACCAACTGAAATACCGATGACCGATGGCTTTTCTTTTCTTACCTCATCCACGACGAATTGAAGATCATTCATAAGGAGGCTGACAATCCCCCAATCCACACGAGTTTTGGCTGGTTTCTCGCTGCTGATCGCCGCGCGCACACGGATCACCGCCGACAAATCAATAGAAACTGTCTCGCCGTCTTTGGTTTGAAAACTCGCCATTTCAATCTCCTAAGCCCTAATTGATCTCTCAGGCCCGTGTGGGCAGAAACCGTTAGCAGGCAACCAGATTAACAGAGCCTGTGCAAGGTTCAAAAGTGCATTCAAGATACCGAACGAAACCAGCCCCGCCTCGGCGTATAGCCGGTAGAGCCCAAGGCGATGCCGCCAAACGCGACGGCCTGCGGGCACGGGCGCTGTGGCAAACACGCCCCGCCCCTTATGGGCCGTGTTTCTGACCGCATAGTCGACGCAAAAGCCCGACCTCACCTGCCCTCAGCCGCCCCTCGTGTCCCGCATCGGGTCGCTGGCCAGCCGTCCGAAATGCCAGATATCGCGGCGCACGCCGCGGTGCAGGATCCGCTCGCGCTGCACCCCTTCGTGCAGAAAGCCGGCCTTTTCCAGAACCCGGGCGCTTGCATCATTGCCGTTGAAGACGACCGCCTCCAAACGATGCAGCGACAGCGCGTCATGGGCATGGTCGACCAGCGCCCGGACCGCCTCGGTCGCCAGGCCCTGCCCCCAATACGCCTGGCCGAATTCATACCCGACCGACGCACGGGACATCTTCTTGTCGATGCGGTTGAGCCGGATGAAGCCGATCACCGCATCCTCATGCAGCAGGGCCCAGGCCCGCCCCTTGCCCGAGCTGTTGAGCCTGGCCATCCAGGCCACAAAACCCGCAGCGCGCTTGGCGTTCGGTTGGCAGGGCACATCGGTATGCGCGCCCATCTCGTCGCTGCTCATCACCGCCTGATATTCGGCGGCGTGATGCGCACCAACGGGGGCAAATTCCAGCCGCGCGGTCTGCATGCACCGAGCATAGGCGCCCGGCCCCGTGATACAAGCGCCGCGGTCTTTTTGCGGCGCGGGCTTTCCTGCTGGCGGCAGGATGTTACATTCCCGTCAAAGACCGAACAACACTCGGGAGGAGTGACCCAATGCGTGATCTGATGCAGGATTGGCCGCTGCGCGTCTCATCGATCCTCGACCATGCCGCACGGTATCACCCGGACCGGCCGATCATCAGCCGCGATGTGGAAGGGCCGATCAGCACGACGACCTACAGCGCCATTCGCGACGGCGCCCTGCGCTGCGCCCAGGCGCTGACCAAGCTGGGCGTGCGGCCGGGCGATGTGGTCGGGGTGATGGCCTGGAACACCGCGCGGCATCTGAAGGTCTGGTACGGGGTCTCCGGCGCGGGCGCGGTCCTGCACACGCTCAACCCGCGGCTCTTTGCCGAGCAGCTGAGCTATATCATCAACCATGCCGAGGACCGGGTGGTGATGGTCGACCCCGATCTTGTGCCGGCGATCGAGCGGGTCGCGGACCATCTCACCGGTGTGGAGCATTTCATCGCGCTCACCGACCGGGCGCATATGCCCGAAAGCCGCCTGCCCAATCTTCTGTGCTATGAGGATCTGATCGCCGACACGGATGGCGATTTTGCCTGGGTGGCGGTGGATGAGCGCGCGCCCTGCGGCATCTGCTACACCTCCGGCACGACCGGAAACCCCAAGGGCGTGGTCTACACCCACCGCTCGAACGTGATCCATGCGCTGGCCGCCTCGGTGCCCGATTGTCTGGACGTCCGCTCCCTGGATGTGGTGATGCCGGTGGTCCCGCTCTTTCACGCCAATGGCTGGTCGCTGGCCTATTCCACCCCGCTGAACGGCGCGGCCTTCGTGATGCCGGGGCGCGACATGACCCCGGCGGGCGTCTATGAGATGCTCGAGCATGGCGTGACCGTGACCGCCGCGGTGCCGACGATCTGGCTGGGCCTGCTGTCTTATCTGAAGGCCGAGGAGAAGAGCTTTTCGACCCTGCGCAAGGTGATCATCGGCGGCTCGTCCTGCCCGCGCGCGGTGATCGAGGCCTTCCAGAACGAGTATGGGGTGAAGGTCTTCCATGCCTGGGGCATGACCGAGACCTCGCCTTTGGGCACCACCGCCAGCTTCAAGCCCGAAATTCAGGCCATGGATGCCGAAGCGCAGCTCGACGCGCAAACCTCGGTCGGCCATCCGCCCTACACCGTCGATCTGAAGATCGTCGATGACAAGGGCAATGATCTGCCCTGGGACGGCCAGACCCAGGGGCGGCTTTTGGTGCGCGGGCCGGGCGTGGTCAAGCGCTATCTGAAGGCCGACGCCGATGCGACGGATCAAGAGGGCTGGTTTGACACCGGCGACATCGCCACCATCAACATGCATGGCTATGTCTGGATCACCGACCGTTCCAAGGATGTGATCAAATCGGGCGGCGAATGGATCTCCTCGATCGAGCTTGAGAATGCCGCCGTGGCCCATCCCAGCGTCGCCGAGGCCGCCGCCATCGGCGTGCCGCATGACAAATGGGGCGAGCGGCCGATCCTGGTGGTCGTGCCCGCCGAGGGACAGACCCCGGTCAAGGAGGATATCCTGGCCTTGGTCGCCAAGAGCTTTGCCAAATGGCAGGTGCCCGACGATGTGCTCGTCATGGACACCCTGCCGCACACCGCAACCGGCAAGATCTCCAAAAAGGATCTGCGGGTGCAGCTGGAGGAGATGTCCTACAAGCTCGCAGGTTGAGTGAGCCCGCCTTTGGCTCGCCTTCACAGCCATGAAATGGCCATGGTTGCGTGGCAGGTCGTGGCGGCGTGACGGTGATTTTGGGGTGAGTTTATGACAATGGGTTCAACGCGCGGAACAGCCGCGCTGGACATTGCCTATACAGGCGAGGGCAGGCCGCTCTTCTGGCTGACCTTCAAGACCCTGCTGCTCACCTTTCTGACGCTGGGCTTTTACCGCTTCTGGATGAAGGCCCGGCTGCGGCGCTTTTATTGGTCCTCGATCCGTGTCGGCGGCCAACCCCTTGAATTCACCGGCACCGGGCTGGAGATGCTGCTCGGGTTCCTGATCGCAGTGGTGTTCTTGGCGATCTATCTGGGCATTTTCAACCTGCTCCTGACCTTTGCCGGCATGGCGCTCTTTCAGACCGGGGCCTTCAACCTCTCGTTTCTGGCCATCATTCCGCTGATCTATTATGCCGGCTACCGCGCGCGGCGGTATCTCTTGTCGCGCACCCGCTGGCGCGGCATCCGCTTTGGCATGGGCAAGGGCGCGGTCGACTATATGATCCGGGCGCTGGGCTATTCGCTCCTGTCGATCATCTCGCTTGGCTTTCTGGTGCCGCTGATGGATTTCCGGCTGCGGAAATTTGCCGTCGACCGGACCTGGTATGGCGATCTGCGCTTCACACAGGGTGGCAGCTGGACGGGCTTTCTGAAGCCCTGGCTCTGGGTCTATGCCGGCATCGCCCTGATCGCCGTCGGCACGATCGGCGCGGTGCAGTTCGAGGCCGTGGCGATGGGCTTTGTGCTCTTCATCGGCTATGTTCTGGCCATCATCGCGGGGGTCCACTACACGGTTGCGACGATGCGCTATGCCATCGGCACCACGCGGCTTGGCGAGGGCGTGCGCTTTTCCTCGCAGGTCAGCACCTCTCGCGTCATCGGCATCTATGTCGTGGGCAGCCTGCTGGTGTCGATCATCATGTCGGGCGTGCTGTTGGTGATGGTCGCCATCGCGGCCGGGGTGGCCAATTCGCTGGGCTTGCTGGGCGATCTGTGGACGATATTTGAGGGCGGCTATTTGGCCGAGCCGCTGTCGGAAACCATGACCTATCTCATGCTCGGGCTGGGCATCGCGGCCTATGCGATCGGCATCCTGCTGTTCCTGGCCCTCAACGAGGTCTTCATCTCACAGCCGCTGCTGCAGCATTATGTCGAAACGGTCGAGCTTCACAACGGGGCCGAGCTTGATCTGGCCGCCCAGCGTGCGCAGGACAAGATGACCGAAGCGGAAGGGTTTGCCGACGCGCTCGATGTCGGGGCGGCGTTCTAGGATGGCCACGGCGCTGGAGCGCTATGCACGGCTTGAGGCCGAAGGCATGTGGTTTGACGGCCAGTCATCGCGCCCCAACCCGGTGATCGTGCGGTTCGGCGAGGCCACGCTCACCCTGTCGGGCGCCGATGATGTGCCGCTTGCCCATTGGGCGCTGGCCAGCCTGCGCACCCTGCCCGATCAGAGCGACGGCAAGCGGCTGGTTCTGGTCCCCGCCCCGGACAGCGACGAGCGGCTGGTTTTGTCGGATGCCGAGATGATCGCGGCGATCCGCACGGTCTGCCCGGATCTCAACCGGCACCGGGCGCCAAAGGGAAGCTGGCGTCGGCTCATCATCTGGGGCGGCGGCGCGGTCGCCTCGGTTCTGCTCATCGTCTTTGTCATCGTCCCGGCGCTGGCCGAGCGGATGGCGGTGCTCATCCCCCCCGCACAGGAAGAAGCGCTGGGCGAGCAGGTGCTGGCCCAGGTCTCGCGCGTGTTCGGGCAGTTCAACCAGGTCAGAACCTGCGACAATCCCGAGGGGCTGGCCGCGCTCGACAAGATGTCGGCCCGGCTTGCGCCGCATTACGAGAGCCACGTGCCGGTCAAGGTCCAGATCCTCGACCACCCCATGGTCAATGCCTTTGCCGTGCCCGGCGGCTATGTGGTGCTGATGCGCGGGCTGATCGAAGGGGCCGAAAACCCCGAAGAGGTGGCCGCCGTGCTGGCGCATGAGATCGGCCATGTCATTCACCGCGATCCCACACGGCTGACCCTGCGCTCGGCGGGCTCGGCGGGGATCCTGAGCATGCTGATCGGCGATGTGCTGGGTGGTGCTGCGATCGCCATCATGACCGATGCGGTGATCAATGCCTCCTACACCCGTGCGGCCGAGGAGGAGGCCGACAATGCCGCGCACAGGATCATGACCGGGGCGGAACTGCCGCTGGAGCCGATGGCCGGGTTTTTCGAGCGCTTGTCCGGTGGCACCCCGGGGCCCTCCGGCGTGCTTTCGCATCTGGCCACGCATCCCGATCTGCTGGGCCGGGCCGAGGCCGCGCGCGAGGCCGACATCATCGGCGACACCCGCTATGTCCCCATTCTGGATGCCGAGGAATGGCAGGCGCTGCGCCGGATCTGTCGGCGCTGAACGGCCGGCGTCAGTCCTAAAGCGCCCAGCCTCGGGGCGGTCTCACCTGGCATAGCGCGCCCTGCGGAACATTCCGACCAACGGGACGGGCCGCCTCGTGCAACCCTGAGCCGGCCTCCTCGAAAGATCGGCTAGCCCCTGCCCCCGGCTCGGACCCGGCATCGGTCCAGACCCGGCACAGACCCTTAACTCCGGCTCGGACCCGGCACCGGCCCAGACCCAGACCCACGTCCTTGCTCAGACCGCCGCGGCCGCTCCCATAACGATGGCACCGGCATCGAGCCGCAGGGTCCGGTCCATCCGCGCGGCCAGGGCGAGATTGTGGGTCGCGATAAGGGCCGCCATGCCGGTGGCCCGGACCATCCCCATCAGCAGCGCAAAGACCTGGTCGGAGGTTGCGGGGTCGAGATTGCCCGTGGGCTCGTCAGCCAGAAGCAGCTTGGGACCGTTCGCAAGCGCCCGGCAGATCGCCACACGCTGCTGCTCGCCGCCCGAGAGCTCCGCCGGACGGTGGGCGGCGCGCGCGGTCAGTCCGACCTCGGCCAAGAGCGCCTCGGCCCGGGCCATGGCATCGGCACGACCGACACCGGCCGCACGCTGCGGCAGGGCGATGTTTTCGGCCGCCGAGAACTCGGCCAGCAGATGATGGAACTGATAGACAAAGCCGATCGCGTCGCGCCGCAACCGCGTGCGCTCGCCATCGCGGGCCGCGCCAGCATCCTGCCCGGCAATCTCCACCCGCCCGGCATCGGGCCGGTCCAACAGCCCCGCAATATGCAGAAGGGTCGACTTGCCGGCCCCGGAGGGGGCCACCAGCCCCACCACCTCGCCCGGCGCCAGGCTCAGATCGACCTGATCGAGCACCCGCACCTCACCGGGCTCTCCTGGCCGGTAAACCCGCGTGACGCCCGACAGCCGCAGGGCCGGATCAGGCATTGCGGCCCCCGCCTGCCGGCTCACTCATAGCGCAGCGCCTCGACCGGGTTCATCCGCGCCGCCCGCCGGGCCGGGAAGAGCGTGACGAGGAAGGAGAGCGCCAGCGACAGACCCGCCGCCCGCGCCACATCCCACCAGACAAGCTGGGCCGGCACCTGGCTGATGCCGTATTTTTCGGGCGACCAGCCACCCCCGGTCAGCCCGGTGACCAGCGCAAAGATCGGGTCGATATAGATCGCAAAGAGGCAGCCCAGGAGCAGGCCCAGCGCGGTGCCGGTCACGCCGACAAGCGCGCCGCAGATGAAAAAGACCCGCAGCACCGCACCTTCGGAGAGCCCCATTGTGCGCAGGATGCCCACGTCGCGGCCCTTGTTCTTGACCAGCATCACCAGGCCCGACGTGATGTTGAGCGCAGCCACCAGCACCAGGATCGACATCACGATCAGCATCACATTGTCTTCCAGGGCCAGGGCCTCGAGAAACCCGCCATTGGCGTCCTTCCAGCTCCAGGGTGCGAGCGCCGCCGCGGCGGCGATGGCGGCATAAAGCGCACCGGGGTCCGACCGGGTGCCCAGCCGGTCGGGCGCTGCGACCATCACCTCGATCTCATCGACCGTGCCGGCATGGTTGAAGAACATCTGCGCGGCGGAAAGCGGCAGATAGGCGCGCACGCGGTCAATGTCCGGGCGTCCCACCTTGAAGATATAGACAACCTCGAAATGGGTGATCCGCGGCGCGGTCACGCCCATGGGCGTGCGCACCCCATCGGGCGAGATCAGCGTGATCCTGTCGCCCACGAACACGCCCAGTTCGCGCGCCAGCCCCTCGCCCAGCGCAATGCCCGCCTCAAGCCGCGCAAGATCGCCCCGCGCCAGTTCGGGCTGCGCGATGCGGGGCAATGCCAGCACATCCTCCGGGCGCTGGCCGATCACCTCGACCGGCGCATTGCGCCCCCCGGCCGTGGCAATGACCTGCCCGCGCACCAGGGGGGCCGCGCGGATCACACCATCCACCGCCAGCACCTGCCGGGCCGCCTCATCGAACGTGGCGATCGGCTGGGTGCGCCCCTCTTCGAAGCGGTAGAGCGAGACATGCGCGTTCGCACCCAGAATGGTGTCGGTGAATTCGGTGCGAAACCCGGTGCGCACGGCCAGGGTCGCGACCA
>JBCBKN010000035.1:0-18403 GCA_038521775.1 Pseudomonadota bacterium
GAGAGGATCACCAGCGTGCCGCGGCCCAGCCGGCGCCCGCGCCAGCGCGTTGTGGCCCGGGTTTCGCGCAGCATCATCGGCACGGGCGGGTAGAGGCGCAGCGTCTCCTGCACCACGGCGCGGGTGGCGCCCAGCCCGCGCAGCGCGCCGAGATCGGGCGGCGCACCTCTGGGCAGATGCGCGGCCTCGGCCGCCACCGCCGCCTGCGCCTCCTCATGCGTGGCCAGAAGCCAAAGCGCCCAGGCCAGCGTCGCGGCCGAGGTCTCATGCCCGGCCAGAAGGAAGATCGCCAGCTGATCGGCCATCTCGGCGGGCGAAAACCCCGCCCCGGTTTCAGGATCGCGCGCGGTCATCAGCCGGGTGGCGAGATCATCGGGCGCTGTGCCCGCGGCAAGCTCGGCCGCCCGCGTCTCGACCAGCCCGGCGATGAGGGCGCGGATGGCCCGCGCCTCGGCCCGCCCGCGGCGAAACGGGCGGGGCAGCCAGCGCGGCGCGCGCAGAAGGATCAGCGGCGAGAGCAGGGGCGCGGCCCGGGCATAGGCGCGAAAGCTGGCAAAAAGCGTCGCCGCCTCGGCCGCGGTGATGGGGCGCGAGACCATCGCGCGCAGGATCACATCGGCGGCGATATGGCTGGTTTCGGCCTCGGCCTCGACCGCCCCGCCAGCGCCCAACCGGTCGAGCGCCGCCTGCCCGGCCGCCCACATCGCCGGCAGGCTCGCCCCCAGCCGCCCGCCGGCAAAGGCCGGGTCGATCAGCCGCCGCGCGCGCTGCCACTCCGCCCCGTTGGTCACAAAGACCGAGGCGCCCAAGAGATCGCCCAAAAGCCCCGCCAGCCGCGGCGGTTTGGGAAACTCCCGCGCCGGGCAGGCCAGCACCTCGGCCACCAGCTCCGGATCGTTGAGCAGGACCGAGCGCGAGACCGGGGTGTGCATCTCGGCCATCATCGCATCGTAAAGCCGCTCGGGCTGGGCCGAGAGCAGATCGCGCCGTGCAAGCCGCAACCGGGCGATCGGCCCGGCTCGGTCGGGGCGCGAAGGCGGGCGCGGCGGGGTCGGGTGCGGCGGGGTCGGGCCCAACCCGGCGGATCGGGGCGGGCTCACGCGGCGATGCTTCGATGCGGGGCGTGGATCGCGACGATGCGCGAGGGGCTGTGCCCGCGCCCCGCAATCCGGTCGGCCAGGTGCTGCGGGCCGGCTGTGATGGCGAAATAATCGTAATCGGCCGGGCGGTCGAAGGCGCAGAGATACTGGATATGACGGCGAAAATAGCGCCAGCGGAGCCTGCGCAGCCGGGCCGGCGACAGCGAATTGCGAAAGGCGGCCGAGATGACCAGCGGCCAGCGCTGATCGGGCGGCGCGACGCCTGAAACCGCCACCGGGTCGCAAAGCGCAAAGGCCGCGCCATCGGCCGGCGCCGAGACGTCGAGCCAGGGCACGGGCCCGGCCGCGAGGCTGCGCAGATCGCGGCGCAGCGTGTGCGCGGCGGGCAGAAAGCTCGTCATCGGCACCGACTGGCCCAGGGTGAGCAGCGCCAGCACCGCCCGGCGGCCCGGCTGGCCATCCTCTGTTCGACCGCCGCCCTGCCGGGCATGTCTTGGCGGGTCGTGGCTTGCAGGTGCATCGCTCCCCAGGCCATCACGTACCGGGTCATCGCGTGTCGGGGCATCGCTCCCCAGGCCATCACGTACAGGGTCATCGCTCCCCAGGTCACCACGTAAAGGGTCATCGCGTGGGGCATCGCTCCCCAGGGCACCGCGTACAGGGTCTCCGCGTGCCGGGGCATCGCTCACAGGGTCTCTGCGTGCGGGGGTATCGCGTGCCGGGGCATCACTTGCCGCGGCATTTCTCCGCGGGGCATCGCCGGCCCGGCTCGGCGCTTCGGCCGAGCTAATGCCCGTCCGGCCCGGCGCTTCGGCCGAGCTGCTGCCCGCCCGCCGCACTGCCTCGGCCACAAGCGCAACGGCGATCTGCGCGCCGGAGGAATGCCCGATCACCAGCACCTCATCGGCCGGCTCAGGCCTGTCGCCCGGCTCCTGCATGTCGCCCGGGTCGGGCATGTCGCTCGGCTCAGGCATGTCGCCCGGGTCGGGCATATCGGCCGGGTCGGGCCGGTTGGTCGCGTCGGGCAGGTCTTCTGAGGCTGCCGGGCTCGCTAAGGCTGCCGGATCCGCTGTGTCTGGCTGGCTCGCAGAATCTGCCGGGTCCGCTGTGTCTGTTGGGTCTGCCGAGTTCGGCGGGTTGCCGTCCGGATTGGGCCGCCCAGGGCTCGGGCCGTCCGAGTTGTGGCCGGCGGGGCTGGGGCTGAATGGATCGGAGCCGCTCGAGCCGGCCCCGCCGCTGTCGGGCGATGAGGGCGGTGAGACAGGTCCCGTCGCGGCAGGCTCCGGTGAAGCAGGTGGGATAGCTTCCATTGAGGCGGATCCCAAAGACGCTGGTCCCATGGAAGCAAGTTCTGGGAAGGCAGGTGCCGGCGGGGCGGGTCTCGCAGCCGTCTGCGCAGCCGCGATGCGATCGCAAAAGCCCGCCATCCGCGCGGCCAGGGGCCCGGGCCAGGCGCCCATCGCGCTGGCGACATGGGCAAAATCGCTGACCAGGTAATAGGTAAAGAGCACCGGCTCCAACCGCCGCGTCGCGGCCATGACCGCCCAGAACGCGGCCCCGGCGGCCAGGCAGCCGGCCCAGACCGGCGCGCCCAGCCCGCGGCCCAGCGCATAGGCGGCCCAGGCCGCAAGCCCCGCGGCGAGCAGATAGACGAGCATGAAGCCCACCGGCGCGAGCCCCGCGATCATCGGTGCGGCGCGCAGGCGAAACAGCGCCAGAAGCGTGCCCGAGGCCGCAAAGCGCCAGAGCGTTTGGAGCATGCGCAGATAGATCAGCGCGATCGGCTGCTGCAGGCTGTCGCGCACAATGTCGTTCCAGGCCAGCACCTCGATGCGGGTGATCACACGCTGCCCCTCGATCTCGGCCTCGACCCGCCAGCCGTCGCGCCCGTCGCGGCTCACCTCGATCTTGTGCCCCGCAATCGCGGCCTGGGCCGCCGCCTCGCGCCGGTAAAGCTCGCGGTAGCGGCGCGGCGGGTGCGGGTCATAGCCGGGCACAAAAAACACCCGACGATGCCGCACGGGCCGATCCGATAGGGCGCGATCGGACGGGGGGTGATCGGACGGGGCGTGATCGGACGGGGTCCGATCCGACTCGGGGCAATCTGACTGGGAGCCACCGGGCAGGGGGCCAGCCGGGAGGGAGCCACGCGGCGCTTTGCCACCCGGTGCGGCCTGATCCCGTGCGGCCTGATCCGGCCCGGCCTGTTCCGGCCCGGCCTGATCCCGTGCTGCCTGATCCTGTGCTGCCATCTGTCTCCGGCCCTTCGCTCAGGCCCGAAGGATTAGCCGATTTCGGCCAGCACCGGAAAGGTCTCGAGCAGCCAGAAGCTCATATCGGCAAAGGCCCCGGTCAGCATCAGCAGCCCGATGGTGTAGAGCATCAGCCCCATCACCCGCTCCACCGCGCCCATATGTTGCTTGAAGCGGTGCATGAACCGGCTGAACGGCCCGATGAACAGCGCGGCCAGAATGAACGGCACGCCCAGCCCCAGCGCATAGGCCGCCAGCAGCACCACGCCGCGATCGACATCGCCCTGGGCGGCAAAGCTCAGGATCGTGCCCAGAACCGGGCCGATGCAAGGCGTCCAGCCAAAGGCAAAGGCCAGGCCCAGAACATAGGCCCCCAGCGCGCCGCCGCCGCCATCCCCAGCATCGACCCGCGCCTCGCGCATCAGAAAGCCGATCCGCCAGATGCCCAGAAAATGCAGCCCGAAGATCATCACCACAATGCCGGCAATGCGGGCAAACCAGTCCTGATAGGCCAGAAAGCTCTGCCCCAGCGCCGAGGCCGCCGCCCCCAGCATCAAAAACACCGTCGAGAGCCCCAGCACGAAAAAGAAGGCCGCCGTGACCACCCGCGCCCGGGCCGGGGATTTGCCGCTGGAGATCTGATCGAAGGAGGTGCCGGCCATGAACGCCAGATAGGGCGGAACAATCGGCAACACACAGGGCGACAGAAAGCTGATAAAGCCCGCCAACAGCGCAATGGTCAGCGCCACTACGCTGGACGCGTCGATAATATCGATGCCGAACATGGTCCCTCCTGACCCCGCTGCCTACCCTGCCCGGCCGCCGGCGTCATGTCATAATCGATCACGCGCCCGTGGCCGGCCTGTAACCTGGCCCCCTGCAAGCCCCCTGCGAGCCCCGCAGAAGCCCTGGGCGAGGACCGGTCCACCCGCAACCCCACCTGCCTGTTGGACGCGTCGCTGGTAACAGGCAAAGATGGCCGGAATGTTCCCGGGAAAGGCCAAAATGCGTAAGGATGCAAAGAATGACGGCGCCGCGGCGGGCGAAGCGACATCGGGCGAACCCATGCCGGGCGAACCGACATCTGACCCAATACCGGGCGCAGCGGCGCCGGAAGACGGCCCGCTCATCGACGCGCGCGGGCTTCTCTGCCCGCTGCCCGTGCTGCGGTTGCGCAAGGCTCTGGCCGCGCTCGCGCCCGGCCAGACCGTCCGGATCCTGGCCGATGACCCCATGGCCCAGATCGACATCCCGCATTTTTGCACCGAGACCGGGCATGTGCTGATCGAGGCGTCACCGCGTGCCGACGGCATTTGTTTCAAACTCCGCAGGCAATGACGGCGCCGCCATGGGACTTGTTCTGTGACAGGAATCTGATACCTTGGTTAAGAGAGTTTCGGGGCTGAAAGGGCGTCGCGCGCGTGCGCATTACGCGATGCATACGGTATTAAAGTGTTCATAACGTCCAACGACTCGCAACCAGTGCCTGGGTATGGGGCGCCGAGCGGGATCTCGAACATCGAGCTTTCGGCGGGACAAGTACGCATGCTCGACGCCCTGGTCGACGCTATCGCTGGCGGAGCGCGTCTGGTCTGCCTGACCGGGCCCGAAGGCGCTGGCAAATCGACCCTGGCCGCCGAGGTCGGGCGCAAGCTGCCCGATGATATGGCCCTCATCCGGCATGATTTCTGGTGGCGCGGCACCGATGTGCTGAGCCATTTTGTCATGGCCATGACCGGGCGGCCGGCAACCGGCACATCCGATGAGATCGCCGCGGCCCTGCGTGCGGCCATCGACGGGCGCGAGGGTCTGCGCCAGGTGGTTCTGGTCGCCGATGCGGCCGAGGGGCTGCCCGCCGACAGCCTGGCCCGCTTCGTGGGCTTCATTGCCGACAGCGGCACAAACCTGGCGGTCTCGGGGCTGGTGGTCGGCGCGCCGGGCATTGCCGAAACGCTGCAGGGCGCGCAGATGGCGCTGGCACCGTCTCCGGTCTTCACGCTCGATCTGCTCGACACCGAGGCCGCGCTGGGGCTGATGCGCCGCCAGCTTGCCGGGCAGGGGATCGGGCCGGGCCAGGTCGAGGATGCAGCGCTCGATCTTGTCTACCGTGCCACCCAGGGCAATCCGCGGCTGATGCGCTCGCTGCTGGTGCATTGCATGAACGCGCTGGGCAGCGCCGGGCCCAACAGCGGCACGCTGACCGGGGCCCGGATGCACGAGATCCTGTCCGAGCTTGCCAAGGGCAGCGGCGTTCTGGCCAAGCGGCTGGCCCCGTTGCCGGCCGAGCCCGCGGGCCCGGCGGAGCCCGGCAGCGCCGTGCCCCCAAACGCCGTGCCTCCAAATGCCGTGCCCCCCAACGCCCTTCCGGGGGCCGAGCACATCATGCCGGGGCAACACCCGGCAGCCTATCCGGCACCTCCGGGTCCAGCTCCAGGTCCCACCGCTCCAGGTCCCGCTGGGCCTGCTGGGGTGGCGGGGCAAAACTGGCCGCATCCCGGCCAACAGGCTCCGCACGCATCGCCACAGGCCGCGCCCCATCCCGGCGCGCCCCATCCCGGAGCCCCATATCCGAGGGCACCATACCCTGGGGCCCCATATCCTGGGGCACAGCATCCGGGAGCACCCTATCCCGGAGCGCCGTATCCTGGGGCGCCGTATCCCGGGGCGCAGCATCCTGGGGCGCCCTATCCCGGGATGCCGCAACCCGGCGTGCCCCATCCCGGCGCCCCCCATCCTGGTGCAGACCCTTCGGCGACGCCGCCGGCCGCCGAGGAGCCGCCGCTCGATCTTGACCATCTGCGCAATGTGCTGGCCGAGGTGCTGGCCGAGGACCTTGTTGAGGAGAGCGGAGACCCCTCCGCAGAGACCGATCCCGCCCCGGGGCACGGACCCGCGCGGCATCTGACGCCGGGCCTTGGCACGGGCAGGGCCCGGTATCCGCTGTCGACGACGCCCGGCACGCCCGTCACACCCGATCCCTACGCCAGCCCGACCACCACACCTCAGGGCACATCTCAGGTCACTCGGGTCCAGCCCGGAGGGATGCCCGCGGCTGGCCATCCGGCAGCGCAGCTTCCCGGCACGCATCGCGCCTCACACCCCCCATCACACCCCGCCGGGCAATCCGCTCAGCCGCATGAGGCACACGGGGTACACGGGGCACACGGGGCGCCCGATCCCCAGACCGCGCCGGCCTCGGCCCTGGTGCTGCGCGCGGCCTCGAACCCGGCCGCTGTCAACCCGCTCCTCTTGACCGAGACCGTGGATGCCGGAGAGGACACGCCCCCGGGTCCTACCCCCGCCTCCCCGGCTGCCCTGCCGCGCTCCGCCCTGCGCCTGCCGCCGGCCTCCGGCACCCCGGTGCCGGCCCGCGCCCCGGTCGTGCGCGCACGCCGCCCGGGCGATGAGCTGCCCGAGACCGTCGAACCGATCGCCGATTACCGCCAGGTGGTCGCGCAGCGCGCCCGCAAGCCCATCGTGCAATCGGGGCACTATCGCGGCCGCACCGGGTTTCTGGCCGGGGTTCTGGTCAGCAGCGTCGTCTTGGCCGGCTTCGTGCTGCTTCCTGGCTCGCAGCTCATGCGCGAGATCCAGGGCTTTGACATCGGCCTGTTGATCGACGCGGTCAAAGGCCCGGATGGCGAGGCGCTCTCGCTGCCCTCGCCCCAGGCAGATGCGGAGGCCAACCCGGTATCGTCCGACCCGATATCGTCCGACCCGGTCTATGCCGACCCGGCCGCGGCCGATCTTGCCTCGGCCGAGCAGGTGCCGCCGCTTCTGACCAATGCAAAGCGGCCGCCGCCGCAGCTCTCAGTCGGGCCCCATGCCGCCTCGATCGAGCCCGAATTTCCCGAGCGGGTGCGCCTGGCGGTGCTGACCCCGCGGGGCCGGGTGCTCTCCGGCCCGCCGCCGCAGGCCCGGCCGGCCACGCTGACCAGACCCGCGATCACCGACCCGACCCTGGCCGAACTCGCGCGCTCCAACCCCGCGCTGGCCGAACTGGCGCTGGGCGATCCCGCGCAGGTCGAGCCCGGCCGCAGACCCACGGTCGCGGTGCTGGTGCCCGAGGGCGAGACGCCGCAGCGGATCATGCTGCAGCTCTCCGACGGCACGCCCGAGGAGCAGAAGACCGAGATCATGGAGCGGCTGTTCCAGGATGGCTATTACGACATCAAGCTCGAGGAGGTGAACCTCGGCGAGTTCATGTCCGAGCTGTTCCGCGCCTCGCTCGGCCTTGAGGATGAAGAGCATAAATGGATCTTCAATGAGAGCCGGCGCTCGGGCGACCGGGTCTACATCCTGCGCGACAGTGACGTGCCCGAAAATGAGTGACCTGGCTGGGAACGGCCAGGCAGCGCGCAACGCGCCACTGAACGACGCGCCACTGAACAACGGGCCACTGAACGACGCACCAATGGACAGCGCGCCAATGAACAGCGCACCCGCCAAACTCACCGCCTGGGACCGTCGCGCGACCCCGGCAGGCGCTCCGGCACGCCCCCCGGCAGGCGCCCTGTGCTGATCCCATGCCATCGGTCCTGATCACCGGCGCCAGCGCGGGGATCGGTGCGGCCATCGCCCGCGCCGCAGCCGTGGCCGGCTATGATGTGGGCATCAATTACCGATCGGACCGTGCGGGGGCCGAAGCCAGCGCCGAGGCGGTCCGTAAGGCGGGTCGAACCGCCACCCTGCTGCAAGGCGATGTCGGGGTCGAGGCCGACGTGATCGGCATTTTCGCGGCCCATGCCACGGCCCTCGGCCCGCCCGCCGCGGTCGTCAACAATGCGGGCATCGTGCCGCCCAAGGGCCGGCCCCTGGCCGATGCCAGTGCCGCCGACATGGCCGAGGTGATCCGCATCAACGTCATGGGCGCGCTTCTGGTGGCGCGCGAAGCGGTCCGGGCGATGAGCCGCGCGCGGGGCGGCGCGGGCGGTGTGCTCGTCAACATCTCCTCAGCCGCCGCACGCCGGGGCGGCCCGGGCGAATATGTCGATTATGCCGCCTCCAAGGGGGCGGTCGACACGCTGACCACCGGGCTTGCCGCCGAACATGCGGCCGATGGGGTGCGCGTGGTGGGCATCCGCCCCGGGCTGATCGAAACCGGCATCCATGCCAAGGGCGGCGCGCCCGACCGGCTGGACCGCCTCGCACCGAACGTGCCGATGGGCCGGGCCGGCACGGCGGGCGAGATTGCCGATGTCGCCCTCTTCCTCCTCTCCGATGGGGCCAGCTACATGACCGGCTGCACAATCGACGTCTCCGGCGGGCGCTGAGTTGGCCGACACTGAATAGGCGGGGGCTGGAGCGTCGGGCGCTGAACTGTGGGACACTGAGGCGCCGGAGGCCGACGCCTTGGCCTGGCCCGAGATCGACGTTGCGCTGACCTTCGCACGCACCGCCGAGCGCTGCAGCGCCGAGCGGGTGGCACAGGCGCTGGGCCTTGCGCTGACGCAGGATCGGGTGACGCGGGCCTACTCGCTTTCCACCACGCCCGGGCGCAGGGCGATCGCAGGGTATGAGCTGTGCGCGCCCAGGCCCGGCCCGGCCGACGAGTGACCGCGCCCAGGCCCAGCCCGGCCAAAAGTCGCCCGCGACATTCTTAGACTTCCGCGACTTTAAATCCCGCCAATTTCCGGCTGTCTCCGGCCGCCGGGGGCGACGTTACGCGCGCTCTTGCCCCGCCCCGCCGCCTCTCCTAAACCTCTGGCCAAAGGAGGCCCCATGACCGAGCTTGCCAGCACCGCACCCAGCCCCAAGATCCTGCACGGCGCCAAGGGCGATTGGGAACTTGTGATCGGCATGGAGGTGCATGCCCAGGTCGCCTCGAACGCCAAGCTGTTCTCGGGCGCCTCGACCGCCTTTGGCGCCGAGCCCAACACCAATGTCAGCCTGGTCGATGCCGCTATGCCGGGAATGTTGCCGGTTATCAATGGGTTCTGTGTGGAGCAGGCGGTGCGCACCGGCCTCGGCATCAAGGCCAAGATCAACCGGATCAGCCAGTTCGACCGCAAGAACTACTTCTATCCCGACCTGCCGCAGGGCTATCAGATCAGCCAGCTCTACCACCCGATCGTGGGCGAGGGCGAGGTGATCGTCGACATGGCGCCCGGCCTGGCCCGGCAGGTGCGCATCGAGCGGATCCATCTGGAGCAGGATGCCGGCAAGTCGATCCATGACATGGACCCCAACAGCTCCTTCGTTGATCTCAACCGCACCGGCGTGGCGCTGATGGAGATCGTCAGCCGCCCCGATCTGCGCGGGCCCGAGGAGGCCGGCGAGTATGTTCGCAAGCTGCGCCAGATCCTGCGCTACCTTGGCACCTGCGACGGCAATATGGCCGAGGGCAGCCTGCGCGCCGATGTCAACGTCTCGGTCTGCGCGCCAGGGCAGTACGAAAAATACCAGGCGACACAGGACTTTAGCCATCTCGGCACGCGCTGCGAGATCAAGAACATGAACTCGATCCGCTTCATCCAGCAGGCCATCGACTATGAGGCCCGCCGCCAGATCGCGATCCTGGAAGATGGCGGCACGGTCGATCAGGAGACCCGGCTCTACGATCCCAACAAGGGCGAAACCCGGTCGATGCGCTCCAAGGAAGAGGCGCATGACTACCGCTATTTCCCCGATCCGGACCTGCTGCCGCTGGAGCTTTCCGAGGAGTTCATCGAGGCGATCCGGGTCTCGCTGCCCGAGCTGCCGGACGAAAAGAAGGCCCGCTTCGTGGCCGAATACGGCGTGACGGAGTATGACGCCTCGGTTCTCTCGGCCGAGCGGTCCGCGGCGGCCTATTTCGAAGAGGTTGCGCACGGCCGCGACGGCAAGCAGGCGGCCAATTGGGTGATCAACGAGCTCTTCGGCCGGCTCAACAAGGAAGGGCTGGAGATCGAGCAGAGCCCCCTTTCGGCCGCACAGATCGGCGGCGTGATCGACCTGATCGCCTCGGGCGAGATTTCCGGCAAGATTGCCAAGGAGCTTTTCGAGATCCTGTGGGAGGAGGGCGGCGACCCCGCCGCAATGGTCGAGGCGCGCGGCATGAAACAGGTCACCGATACCGGCGCCATCGAGGCCGCGGTCGATCAGGTGCTTGCCGACAATCCCGACAAGGTCGAACAGGCCCGCGCCAAACCCTCCATGGCCGGCTGGTTCGTCGGCCAGGTGATGAAGGCAACCGGCGGCAAGGCGAACCCCCAGGCCGTGCAGGCGCTGGTCAAGGCCAAGCTGGGCGTGTGATGCGGTTTTGCGGGGACGCGGCGCGGCTGTCGGCGGCCGGCCTGTCCTGCGCAACCGTTTGATCCAAAAGCTTAATCGAACAAACAGATGGGCGAAAACCGGCAAGGAAACGGCCGGCATGCCCCACCATGCCGGCCGTCCGGTGACCCCTCGCGCCGCAGCCCTCGTGGAGCGTTGGGTCCCATTTCGGGCGTGGCGGGCCGGCCTCTGCATCCTTGTCGGAACCGGCGCGGTCTCGGGCTGAGATCGGACCGAAGAGATGCAGCCGCGTCGAACCGCCTGCCAGTGTCTGTGCCCGTGCCTGCTAGACCCTCCGCTCGACGCGAAGCAGCGCATGCTCCAGGGCCAGGGTGGCGGTCTGGAACGCCCGTGCTGCGGCAAGCAGGGCCGCATCGGCCTGGTTGGGCGCGCGGCTGACCCGGTCGCAGAGCTCGCGGAGGGTTTCCTGCGCGGGGCAGGGCTCAGATGGGTCGGCCGGGTTGGCTGGGTCGGCTGGGTCGGGCAGCTCGGTCTCGCATTGCTCGCACAGACAAAGCCGCGCTTGCGCGAGGATGCGGCGCACATCGCCAATGGGCACCGGGCCGATCAGGGGCAGGACCCGGTCGAGAAGCGCCGCTTCGGCCGCCAGGGTGCGGGTTGCGGCCTCGACCATGGCGGTGGTGTCGGGCTGCGCCTGGGCCAGACCGGGCACAAGCGCCGAGACATGTTGCTTGAGCGCCCGCGCCGCCGGCGGTCCGGAAGGCAAGCGTTGCTCCGTCTCAAGGATCGGCCGGGCCGGATCCACCGGAGCCGCACCGACGCGGCTAGCCGCGCACAGACCGCCGTCGCAATCACGCATTGTCATGCATCCCTTATTGTCTACTGCGCCGCGGCTCCAATCGGCCTTGGACCCGTGCGACGCGTCGTCGGGATGCAGAAAACACAAGAAAGCTGATTCTGTATGTGCCGTGCTTCACGCATCCCAAATCCGGTGCTGCGTTGCAAAATCAGCGGCGCGCGGATTGCGACAGGCGGAGAGGCCAGCCGGACCGATCGGCACAGCCGCCGCCCGGGTCTGAGCGCATGACACCGTGTCTCAGCTCATAACGCGGGCGCGGCCGTGCCGGCACAGCCGGGACGGTCGGCCCTTTGGCATCCCACCGACCCGGCGGGCCCGGTCAGCCGCGTCCGCCGGCCATCGCCAGGCGGGGCGCGGGCGGGTCCAGCGCATCCGAGATGCCCCCATCGGATGCCTGTTGTGCGGCATCGGGCGCTGCCTGGGCATTGTCCAAGGCCGCCCGGCGCCAATTGCGCCGCTCCGTCTCGGCCATTGCGTCCGAGATGTCACGAATACGCGCCAAGAGAATGCGCGTTTCTGTCGGCAGGCGTACCCCGAATTCTGCGAGATGCGCGTCTGTCTGCCAGGCCAGATTCAGCCAGATCAAAAAGTCCTTCTCGGACATGACCACCTGACACCGGTGCTTGCGACAACCGGCGCCTTTCGCTGCTTGGGCGACTCCTCCCCCGAGGCACCCGTTTCCACCAACGTTCAAACACCTTCGGGTCAAAGGGATTAACAATGCGTAAACGCCCATCGGGCATGCGGTTGCTCTGACCGGCTCAGCATGTTCAGATGTGACCGAGGCCGCATTGCGCGGCACGGCTTGAAACAGGACGCGCACATGACGCAGTTCGAGTACAAGGTGGTTGCCGCCCCGCGCCGCGCAAAGCGGGTCCGCGGGGTCAAGGCACCGCAGGATCGGTTTGCCACGACGATTGCGGACACCATCAACGAGGCCGCGGCCGATGGATGGGAGTTCTATCGCTCCGAAACCCTGCCGGTTGATGAACGGCAGGGCATGCTGAAGGGCCGGGTGGAGGTGCTGCAAAGCCTGCTGGTCTTTCGTCGCCTGACCAAAGCGGGGCGGGATGCGGCCGGTTCGCCCACCCAGCCGGATCGGGCGACAGCCCCCGACCAGACCGTGGCCGAGCCTGCGGCAGAGCCGGCCCGCGGCCCGGTGCTGCGCCCGCCGCCATCATTGGGCGATGACGAGGCGGTGCCGGTGATCCGGATGGGCAAGCCGGTGTCGCAGACCGCGGACTGATCGCGCCCGACCGGGAACACCCGTGGGCGTGAAGGCCGGGCGGCTGCGACGGGACAAAACGGCCGAGACGGGCGCAGGGGATCGGGCATAGACCGCAGCCTTGAGGTCGTCCCGAACACCGCATCCCGGGTCGGCCTTCCCTTTCTACCGCATCACGGGTCGGTCGCGCCGCCCAGATCGAGGCTCAGCGCGTGAACGGGTCCGGCAAGCTCGTCGCGCAGCACCGCATGGACCGCGCGCTGGCGGGCCACGCGCCCCTGGCCGTCAAACGCGGCCGCGCGCAGGCGCAGGCGGAAATGCGTCTCGCCACCCTCGCGCCAGCCGCCATGGCCTCGGTGAAGCTCGCTTTCATCGACAAGCTCCAGCACCGTGGGCGCAAAGGCCTCTTCAAGTTTTGTGCGAATCTGCGCGGCCATAGCCATTTTTTCTCTCGCATCCTGTCAACCGGTTTCATCCAAGGGCGATCGGCTCTACCTTTTCGGATCTGAGCCGTGCCGCGCAAGTCGGGCGCGGCCCGCATGCCGGGAGCCAGTGTCGCGGGAAATGAGCAGACCGCCATTCGATTTTGATATCTCGGTTTCGGCCGACAAGCAGCGCCGGGCAAGACGGCGCGGCCTGTCGGGTGCCGTGGACGGGGCAGAGCGCGCCTGCGATCACCCCAATTGCACGGCCAAGGCGGCCTATCGCGCGCCCCGCTCGCCCGGTGATCTGGATCAGTTCTACTGGTTCTGTCTGGAGCATGTGCGCGAGTACAATCGCCGCTGGAATTTCTTTGCCGATCTCAACGACGCGCAGATGGAACAGCAGATCGAGGCAGACCGGCTTTGGGGCCGCCCGACATGGTCGTTTCGCGGCAGCCCGGATGGTGACCCGCGCGCGGCCTCGCATATCGACGGGGCGGCATGGCGGCGGATGGGGTTTGAGGATCCCATCGAGATCCTCGGCGAGAAAGCCACCCGCGGCGGCGATCCGCGCGGCGCGGCCCCGCCACGGCGGCGGCTGCCTCAGACCGAGCGGCGGGCGCTGGAGATCCTGGGCGCCGAGGACAATGCCACCAAGGCCGAAATCCGCGCCCTTTACAAGGAGCTCGTCAAGCAGCTTCATCCGGATATGAATGGCGGGCACCGCGACGATGAGGACCGTTTGCAAGAGGTTCTGTGGGCCTGGGAACAGATCAAGGGCAGCCGCAGCTTTCGGGACTGAGCCGGCGCGGAACTGCTCGAACTGGGAGGGATATGGGGATGGACAAAAAGACCGTCGAGGTGCTGGGCCGGCGCATGGCCTATGTCGAGGCGGGCGAGGGCCGCCCCATCGTGCTGCAGCATGGCAACCCGACCTCCAGCTTCCTGTGGCGCAATGTCATTCCTCATCTCAGCGGGCTGGGCCGCTGCATCGCCGTCGACCTCATCGGCATGGGCGACAGCGACAAGCTGCCCGATCCCGGCCCCGGCAGCTATGCCTATGAGGTGCAGCGCGCGCATCTGCATGCGGCCTGGGAGGCGCTGGATATCGCCGGCGCGGTGCTGGTGCTGCATGACTGGGGCGGCCCGCTGGGCTTTCACTGGGCGCGCGAGCGCGGCGATGTGGCCGGGATTGCCTATATGGAGACCATCGCCGGGCCGGTGCCGACCTGGGAGGACTGGCCCGAAGGGGCGCGCAAGATCTTCCAGCTCATGCGCTCGGAGGCTGGCGAAGAACTGGTGCTCGACAAGAACATGTTTGTGGAACGGATCCTGCCCTCTTCGGTCATGCGCGAGATGACCGAAGAGGAGATGGCCGAGTATATCCGCCCGTTCCGCGAGCCGGGCGAGAGCCGCCGCCCCACGCTTGACTGGCCGCGCCACATTCCCATTGCGGGCGAGCCTGCGCATATGGTCGGGGTGGCCGAGGCGAATGCCGCCTTCATGGCCGGCAGCGACATCCCCAAGCTCTTCATCAATGCCGAGCCGGGCTCGATCCTGACCGGGGCGCTGCGCGAGGTCTGCCGCGCCTGGCCCAACCAGACCGAAATCACCGTCAAGGGCACCCATTTCATTCAGGAGGACAGCCCGGACGAGATCGGCGCCGCGGTGGCGGCCTTCATCGCCCGCCTCTGATGTCGCTGCTGCCGCGCCTGCCGCGTCCGCGCTTCGACCCGCTGCCGTCGCGAACGGCGCGCGCGCTGATCGAGCCGCGGGTGGATGAGGCGCTGGTGCCGCTGGGCTTTGAGCGGGTGGCCGAGATGACCTGGGTGGAAAGCGCCAATGCGCCGATCCGCAAGCGCTTTTCGATGCAGAACTGGAAAGGCGCGGCCATCGTTCCGCGCTGGGGCGTGTCGCTTGACTATGTTCCGCATGTCGCCGGGTCGCAGATCGACTGGCATTGCACGCCGAAAACGGCCTGTGACGATCTCTTTTGGGATGCGATGGGCCTCGATCTGACCGGCATGCATGGCCGGCTTTACCTAGAGGAAGCGGTGCCCGGGGTCATCGCCCGGTGCCTCGACGAGGCAAAGCCGTTCTGGGAGGAAACAGCGCGGCTCGACGCGCTTCCCGATGCGTTTCGTGCCAATGAGGAGCGGCGCCGGGCCGAGTGCCGGCTGGGCTTTGCCAATCTCAGCCAACCCTGGCTGGCCTGGGGGTTCACCCATGCCCGGCTGGGCGATGCCGCGGCCGGGCAACCGCTGCTCGACCTCTGGATCGCGCGCGAGGCGACGACCATCGCCTCCGATCTCATCGCCGAAATCCGCCGCCGCTTTGCCCAGGTCGCCTCCTAGCCGGGACCGGGCCGCAGGCAGGATGCGCGCCAGCCTCAAGAGGCGTCTGATGGGACAGTCTTGCCGGCGCCGCGCCGGCCTGCCGGCGCGTTCGGCCAGGGTGCGGCGAGAACCCGGGCAGCGCGGCGGGGCCGCACCCGCTCGCTCTTGCACTTGCCCGCGCTAAGGTCGTAGGAAGGCCGGCGGAGCCGGAATAGGCTCGCTGGGGTGGCGCGGAAGGATGGTCTGAGATGGCGGACGGTGCGATGGAAATGGCAGGCGAGCCGACGGTCGATATCTCGGTCCGCGAGGCGTTCGGCATTGACAGCGACATGGTGGTCAAGGGCTTTGCCGAGGCCACCGACCGGGTGCCCGCCACCGACCCCACCTACCGCTTTGACCGCGACACCACCCTGTGCATCCTTGCCGGGTTCCGCTGGAACCGCCGCGTGCTGATCCAGGGCTATCATGGCACCGGCAAATCGACCCATATCGAACAGGTCGCCGCGCGGCTCAACTGGCCCTGCGTGCGGGTCAATCTCGACAGCCATATCAGCCGGATCGACCTGATCGGCAAGGATGCGATCAAGCTGCGCGACGGCAAGCAGGTGACCGAGTTTCATCAGGGCATCCTGCCCTGGGCGCTGAAAAACCCCGTGGCGATTGTGTTCGACGAATATGATGCCGGGCGCCCGGATGTGATGTTCGTGATCCAGCGGGTGTTGGAGGCCGAAGGCAAGCTCACCCTGCTCGACCAGAACGAGATCATTCACCCGCATGGCTATTTCCGGCTCTTTGCCACCGCCAACACCGTGGGTCTGGGCGACACCACAGGGCTCTACCACGGCACCCAGCAGATCAACCAGGGCCAGATGGACCGCTGGTCGCTGGTCGCCACGCTCAACTATCTGCCCCATGATGCCGAGGCCGAGATCGTGCTCTCCAAGATCCCCGGCTATCAGAATGCCGAGGGGCGCAAGACTATCGGGCGGATGGTGACCGTGGCCGATCTCACCCGCTCGGCCTTCGTGAACGGCGATCTCTCGACGGTCATGTCGCCGCGCACGGTGATCAACTGGGCCCAGAATGCCGAGATCTTCGACAGTGTCGGCTTTGCCTTCCGGCTCACCTTCCTCAACAAATGCGATGAGCTGGAACGCTCGACCGTGGCAGAGTTTTATCAGCGCTGCTTTGGCGAGGAACTGCCCGAAAGTGCCGCGAGCCTCAGCCTGGGGTAGGGCGGTGCTGCGCCGCATGTGCATCGGCCAAACAAGGGCGTGGCGCTGGGCAATAAGCAAAGCCTATGCCCTCCTTGCAGCTCGGGAAAGGCACGCGGGCCGAGACCCAGGCCCGACCGTTGAGATCCACCCCTAGCGCTTGCCGCCTGCGCACCCCATCTCTCCTGCATTCCCTCAGGAGATTTGGTTATGGCATTTACCCTGTCGAAACGGTCGCAAGACCGTCTTTCTGGCGTGCATCCCGATCTGGTCGGTGTTGTGCGCCAGGCACTTGCGCTCACCCAGCATGATTTCGGCGTCACCGAAGGCCTGCGCAGCATGGAGCGGCAGCAGGATCTCGTCGCCCGCGGCCTGTCGCGCACCCTGCGCTCGCGCCATCTCACCGGCCATGCGGTCGATCTGGTCGGCTACCATCGCGGCCGCGTGACCTGGGACTGGCCGGCCTATTACATGATCGCCGATGCGATGATCCGCGCCGCCCAGGCCTTGGACATCGCGCTGCGTTGGGGCGGGGCCTGGCATGTCGCCGATCTGCGCGGCACCGAGATGGATGCCGAGACGCTGTCGGCCGACTACATCCGTCACAAACAGGCGCGCGGCGGGCGGCCGTTCCTGGACGGCCCGCATTTCGAGCTGTCGCGCGCGGCCTATGCCTGACCGGGCCGACCCTGCCCGGTCAAATTAGACCCCGCTCGTAAAGAGCGGGGCATCCCAGTCCCAATGACGGCTCTGGTCAACGGGCCGCGCGGGCTTCCGACATTCTCCAGGCCACCCAATCGGCATGCGAGGCAACGATGCCCATCTGGCGGGCGATCAGATAGGCACCGGCGCGGCTGACCGGCGTAATCACGGGGCGCGCATAGCGGGTGAGCCGGCGATCCTTGCGCGCGTGCCGGTCCGCCAGCCGCGCGAGCAGGATCTGCGTCAGCGCTGCGCGATAGGCCTGCAGACGCTTCAGATAGGCCTCGGCCCGGCTGCGTGCCTCAGGCAGAGGATCGCGCAGGGTGCGCAGGGCGTCCGCGCAATCCTCCGCAATCTCCATCCGAAATGTCGGGTGCTGCACGGTCCGGCTGTCCTGAAACGCGATATTGGTGAAATAGACGCAGGTCGCCTGGTAAGACGCGCTCTGGGCCATCAGCGGCCGCGGCACAGCAAAAAGCAGCACAAGCGCGAGGATCGGCAGCAGAAGCTTTGTCGCCTGGGTCATGCAAACACCCTAACATCGGAATGTGTCACAAAACTGTTATGAAGGACACAGCGGCAGCGTTGCGTGAATGACCGCCGCACCGCGCGGGGCTTGAACCTGGCGGCAAGGTCGGGGAGGGTCGCCTGCCGCACGCCCCGTGCCGACCCGGAAAGGATGCCCGCCGTGATCACGCAAACCGATATCGAGGCGGCCGCCGGGCGCATTGCCGGACGCGTGCGGCGCACGCCGATGCTTGAGATCGAAGCGCAGGGGGTGGCCGGGCCTGCGCTGGCGCTGAAACTCGAACACACCCAGATCACCGGCTCGTTCAAGCTGCGCGGCGCGTTCAACACAATGCTGTCGGCTGCGTTGCCGGAGGAGGGTGCCGTTGCGGCCTCGGGCGGCAATCACGGCGCGGCGGTGGCCTATGCGGCGACGCAGCTGGGCGCGAAATCCACCATCTTTGTGCCGGCGCTCATCGCCGACCCGGTCAAGATCGCCCGGATGGAGGGCTTCGGCGCCCAGGTCGTGCTCGTCGAGGGCGGGGTGAATGATGTGATGGCGGCCTATGCCGCC
>JBCBKN010000036.1:0-17901 GCA_038521775.1 Pseudomonadota bacterium
CGCTCCACCTCGATGATCAGATCGGTGTCGGCCAGGCGGACCTTGTCGCCGGTGGTGGGGCCGAACATGGCGGCATAGGCAGGGCGGGAGATGGATGCGGGCATGGCGTTACGGATCCGGGCGTTGGGAAGCGTTAATCGGGCGGTTGCGGGGCCAGGAAGGCCGCGTCCACCGGCACCTGCAGCGCCGTTGCCAGCGCGTTGGTCTGCGAGGCGATGGCGATGACGGCCAGAAGATCGGCAAATTGCGCCTCGGTCATGCCCTTTGCACGGGCCGCGGCCGTGTGCGAATGCACGCAATAGCCGCAGCCATTGGCCGTGGACACGGCGATATAGATCAGCTCCTTGGTGAGCGGGTCGAGACCGTCCTCGCCGTCGCGGCCGCCCATCACGGCCCTCAGACGGTCCCAGGTGGCCCGCAGCAAGGCCGGGTCAGCGGCAAGGGCACGCCAGAAATTATTGACATAATCGGTGCCGCGCGCCGCCCGGATCTCGTCAAACACGTCCCCGGCTTCGGGAGACGCGCTCGCATCGTCAAGAAGCGGGACGACGGCCATCAGCGCCGGCTGTCCGGGGGTGTCTTGGGGCAGGTCACAGGGCGCCCATCACCTTTTGGTTGAACCCAAAGACACGGCGGGCGCCGGCAAAGGGCACCAGGGTGACCTCGCGCGACTGGCCGGGCTCGAACCGCACGGCGGTGCCGGCGGCAATGTCGAGCCGCATGCCGCGCGCCGCGTCGCGGTCAAACAGAAGGGCGGGATTGGTTTCGGCGAAATGGTAATGGCTGCCAACCTGCACCGGGCGGTCGCCGGTATTGGCCACGGTCAGCACGGTGGTCGGGCGCCCGTCATTGAGGGTGATCTCGCCGGGGGCGCAGAGGATCTCGCCAGGGATCATCGCGACCGCTCAGCGGCGGGGTGGGCGTGTCGGGCGGGGCCGGTCATCGACCCGGATCGGAACGGGTTTCGGCTCAGGACGTTCGGGCGGCATGATCGCGTCCAGAAGATCGTTCACAAGATCAAGGATTTTGCCCATTCAAATGCTCTCCAACTCAGCGGATCGGCTGGTGCACGGTGACAAGCTTGGTGCCGTCGGGGAAGGTGGCCTCGACCTGCACCTCATGGATCATGTCGGCGATGCCGTCCATGCACTGGTCGCGCCGGATGACGCTGGCCCCTTCGGACATCAGATCGGCGACGCTGCGCCCGTCCCGGGCGCCTTCGACGACGAAATCGGTGATCAGGGCGATGGCTTCCGGGTGATTCAGCCGCACCCCGCGCGAGAGCCGCTTGCGGGCAACCTCGGCGGCCATGGCGACCAACAGCTTGTCCCGCTCACGCGGCGATAGGTTCACCTTGCACCTCGGCGCTTCCCCGTCCGCGTACATGACGCGAGGCGCGGACGAATGTCAAACTTGCAGATGGCACCTGCGGGCATCCACCGCAACCCTTTTGCCAGATGGCGCCGATCTGGGCAGGGGTGGCGCAAGTTTGCCACGGCGCTGCCCGGACCGCATGCAGAATTGCGCATGGCCCGGCGCATGGCTTACCCCCGCGCCGCAAGCATGCTAGAGCAGCGCGTCAATCCTTAGCGAACGAGCCGGGCTTGCGCGTCGACCCCGCACAGATCATCCCCGCGCTGGGCTGGATGCCCCGGCTGACGCGGCGTGATCTGCGCGCAGACAGCATTGCCGGGCTGACCGGTGCCGCGATCGTTCTGCCTCAAGGCGTGGCCTTTGCCATCATCGCCGGCCTGCCCCCGGAATACGGCGTCTACACCGCGATTGTGACGGCCTTCGTGGCCGCCCTGTTCGGCTCGTCGAGCGTGATGGTCTCGGGCCCGACCACGGCGATCTCGGTCGTCGTTTTCACCACCCTGGCACCGATGGCCGAGCCGGGCTCGGCGCGCTATGTCGAGCTTGCGCTGCTGCTCACCGTCATGGTCGGCATCATCCAGATCGTCGCGGCCCTGGCGCGGCTTGGGCAGATCGTGGCCTTTGTCTCGCATTCGGTGATGACCGGGTTCACGGCTGCCGCGGCGCTCTTGATCGGGGTCAGCCAGCTGCCCGATGCGCTGGGCGTGACGGTCGAGCGCGGGGGCACGGTGGTCGACCGGCTGGTGCGCACGGTCGAGGCGGCCGATGCGCTCAGCCTCGCGGCGCTCACGATTTCGGCCGCAACGCTGGTGACCGTGGCGGTCCTGCAAAGCATCTCCAAAAAGCTGCCCGGCTTTCTGGTGGCGCTGGTCGTGGGGGGCGGGATCGGCTGGCTGTTTCGCAACAGCGGCACCGAGGTGCCCATGGTCGGCGCGCTGCCCGCGGCGCTGCCGGCATTCTACATCCCGGTTTTTGACTTCTCGGACGTCTCGCTTCTGGGCCAGGGTGCCTTTGCCATCGCGCTGATCGGGCTTTTGGAGGCGCTGTCGATCGGGCGGGCGATGGCCATCCGCCGCCATGAGCGGTTCAACGCCACGCAGGAGATCTTCGGCCAAGGGCTCTCCAATCTCGTGGGCGGGTTTTTCCAATGCTATGTCGGGTCGGGCTCCTTCACCCGCTCGGGCATCAATATGGAGGTGGGCGCGCGCACCCCGCTCGCGGCCATGTTGTCGAGCGTGTTTCTGGCGGCGATGACGCTGCTGTTGCTGCCGCTGATCGCCTTTATCCCCACCCCGGCCATTGCGGGCTTGATCCTTTATGTCGCCTGGCGCCTGATCGACCGGCGCGAGATCCGGCATATTCTCACCTCCAGCTCCTCGGAAACCGCCGTGCTGGGCGTGACATTCGCCGCCGGGCTGCTGGTGGAGCTCGATTTTGCGATCTATCTTGGCGTGATCGCCTCGCTGATGGTCTTTCTGCACAAGACTTCGCAGCCGGTTCTGGGGGTCGGTGCGCCAAAGCTTGTCAACGGCCAGCGGAAATTCGTGGGCGCAAGCGAGAACAACCTGCCCGAATGCCCGCAGATCACCATCCTGCGGCTCGACGGCACGCTTTATTTCGGCTCGGTCGAACATGTTGAGCGGGCGTTCCGCCGGGTGGAGCGGGAGCGGCCGCAGGCCCGCATCAAGGTGCTGATCCTCAAAGGGGTGGGCAATATCGACCTGGCCGGCGCCGATCTGCTGATCGACGAGATCCGCCAGGCGCGGGCGCGGGGCGGCGAGTTCCACATGATCGCGCAGTTCGCGCCGCTTTTGAACCGAATGGCCCGGCTGCATGTGCTTGATGAGCTGCATGAGGCCAATTTGCATCTGAACAAGGGCACGGCGATCGAGGCGGCCGTGGCCCAGGCCGACAATGAGATCTGCCGAACCTGCCGGTTGCGGGTCTATCACGAATGTGCCGGCAAACCCGGGGCCCGGGCGGCGCTGCGCGAGCTGGGCTATTGACCGGGCTCTGACTTGTCAGGCGCGGGCGGCGGCTCGGGCCCCAGCACCCAGCGCGCGGCCAGGCGGCCGAAAACCACCGCAAGGATAATGCGCAGCACATGATGCGCGGTGACATAGATGGTCGAGAGCCCCAGGGAGAGGGCCACCAGCGACATCTCGACCAGCCCGCCCGGCGCAAAGGCCAGCACCACGGCCGCGGTGCTTTCATTCACCAGCCCGCCCAAAAGCCAGCCGGCCAGGGCCGCCAGCCCCAGCGTGCCGAAGACGATGACCAGCGCCACCTCGAAGGCGCGCAAGAGATCGCCGCGGTCAATGCCCGCAAAGCGCACGCCCAGCGACAGGCCGATGACGAATTGCGTGAGGCTGATCAGCCAGTCGGGCGGCTGGCCCTCGACCCAGCCGGCAAGATGCGCAACGCCCGAAAGCAGAAGGGGCCCGGCGATCACGCCGGCCGGCAACTTGGCGCGTTTGCCCAAAAGATAGCCCAGCACGCCGCATGCGGTCAGAAGGCTCGCCTCGCGCAGGGTCATGGGCACATCCGCACCCGGCAGTTCGACGCCCGAGGCCGAGCCGACCGTTGCACCCAGGATCAGCGAAAAGCCAAGCGGCACCAGCAGGATGCACAGCACCAGCCGCAGGAACTGCACCGCGGTGAGCAGGGCGACCTGGCCGCCCCGCTCCTCGCCCATCACAATCGCCTCGACGAACCCGCCGGGCATGGTGGCATACCAGGCGGTGACCGGGTCGAACCGGCCGATGCGCCGGCAAAGCCAGAACCCGGCCAGATGGATCAGCGGGATGTAGATCAGCAGCGCCAGCAGGCTGGGCGCCCAGACCAGCGCCTCGCCCATCAAATCGGGGGTGAAGGAGCCGCCGATGGCCACGCCGATGATCGGCACAAAGACCTCGCGCTGCTGGGAGGGGAAGGCCATCGGCACCACGCTGCCGCCCAGGCGCAGGATCGAGGCCGCACCGACCGCGACGACCGATCCGAACAGCCATGGCAGCGGTGCGCCCAGCGCCAGCGCCACGCCAACCCCGATCAGCCCCAGAATGGGCACGGCGATCAGCGAGACCAGCCGGTAGCTTGTGCCAAAGAGGGTCACCATGGCCCCGGGCTGGGAAGGAAACTTCATGGTCGGGATCCTTGGGGCGGGGTCTTTGGCCGGGCCGCCGGTCGGCGGCCAGCGGACCGCCCGGCGCCCCTCTCTAGCCCCCTGCGCTGCAAAAGCTCAAGTCTCCTGGCCGCGCGCCCTCACAAAGATGTGGCGCGGCGCGAGTGGCACCCCGGTCTGTGCGCGCCATCTCATCCGCCAAGGGCTGGATGGGGAGGAGGCCATGCTGACGGGGCGCGGGATGCTGACAGGGCGGGGAATGCTGACACGGCGCGGGATGCTGACAGGGCGGGGAATGCTGACGCGGCGCGGGATGCTGGCACAGGCCGCGGTGCTCACCACGCTGGGCGGCGTGGTCACCGCGCCGGGCGCGCGCGCGGCGCCGGCCTCGGTGCTGATCGACGGGCCCTGGCGCGAAACCGGGAGCGCCAGCGGGCCAGAGCTTGCGGCCTGGGCCGACATTCTGGCGCGGCGGCTGCGCCTTGGCGGCGACGGCATCGCCCGGTTCGATTACGCCGCGGCGCGGGCCGATCTGCCGGGGCTGGAGGCCACGCTTGATCTTTTGCAGGGCGCTGACCCGCGCCAGCTCAGCGCCCCGGCCCAGATGGCCTATTGGATCAATTTCTACAATGCGCTCACGGTCAAGCTGGTGGTCGAGGCCTGGCCGGTGGGCTCGATCCGCGAGGTGATGGGCGGGCTCTTCAATCTGGGACCCTGGGATGAGAAACTGGTGACGGTTCTGGGCCAGCCTCTGTCGCTCGACGATATCGAGCATGGCATCCTGCGGCCGGTTTTTGGGGATGCGCGGATCCATTATGCGGTCAATTGCGCGTCGATCGGCTGCCCCAATCTGGCCGCCGAGCCCTACCGCGCGCAGCGTTTGGAGCCCATGCTCGAGGCAGGCGCTCGGGCCTATGTCAACCATCCGCGGGGTGCCCAGGTCGCAAACGGGCGGCTGACCGTCTCCTCGATCTATGACTGGTTTGCCGAAGATTTCGGCGGCACCGATGCGGGGGTGATCGCCCATCTGGCACGCTATGCCGACGCCCCGCTTGCCGGAAATCTGGCCGGCCGCACCCGCGTCGACCGCCATGCCTATGATTGGGCGGTGAACGCGGTCTGACACGACATACTGCGACGGGCAGGTCGGCGAAGATCCCTTGCGCCTGCCCCGGCAGGGCGTAGTCTGCGCCGATGATTGGACGCATCATTAAAACCGATGCCTGTGTGGCCGAGGGCGCGGCCTGGCTTGCCGCCCGCGAGCCGCGGTTTCGGGCGGCATTGGAAGAAACCGGGCCCTTGCCGCTGCGCCTGCGGGAGGACGGCTTTCCCGCGCTGCTGTCGGCCATCGTGTCGCAACAGCTGTCGGTCGCCGCGGCCAACGGGATCTGGAACCGGCTTGAGGCGGCCGGGGCGACGCGGGCGGAGAGCGTCGCCGAGCTCTCCGATGAGGCCCTGCTCGCCTGCGGGCTGTCGCGGCCCAAGCTGCGATATGTGCGCGGTCTCTGCGCGGCGGGGCTCGACTATGACGCGCTGCGCGGCCTTCCCGATGACGAGCTTGTGGCGCAGCTTGTCGCCCTGCCCGGCATCGGCGTCTGGACGGCGGAGATTTACGCGATGTTCAGCCTTGGCCGGTCGGATGTCTTTGCGCCGGGCGATCTGGCGTTGCGCGAGGCGGCGCGGGTCCTATTTGATCTGGAGGATCGGCCCGCCGAAAAGCCGTTCCGCGCCATGGCCGAGGCCTGGTCGCCCTGGCGGTCGGTTGCAGCCCGGCTGCTCTGGGCCTACTACCGGGTTGCCAAGAACCGCGAAGGGGTCCGCTGAGCATGTCCGACGAAACCAAAGCCGCTGCATCGCCTGCACCCCTGACCGGCCCGCGGCGCGGCGCGCCCGGCGATGGGGCCGACCGGCTGGTCATTCTGTTGCATGGCTATGGTGCGGATGGCGAGGATCTGATCGGCATCGGCGATGCGCTGGCCGGGCATCTGCCCAACACGCGCTTTCTGGCGCCCAATGCCCCGCAGCGCTGCACCAACAACCCTGCCGGCTATCAGTGGTTTCCCATTCCCTGGATGGACGGGTCGAGCGAGGCTGACATGCGCGCGGGCTTTTCTGCCGCAGCGCAGGCGATCGACGGGTTTCTTGACCACGCGGCCGAGGCTGAGGGCATCGGGCCCGACCGCACGGCACTGATCGGGTTCTCGCAGGGCACGATGATGAGCCTGCATGTCGGGCTGCGCCGCAGCGAAAGCCTGGCCGGGATTGTCGGCTTTTCGGGTCGGTTGATCGCGCCCGAGCGGCTGGAGGCCGAGATTGCAAGCCGCCCGCCCGTGCTTCTGGCGCATGGCAGGGACGATCAGGTGGTCCCGTTCACCGACATGGCCGCGGCCGAGGCCGGGCTGCGTGCGGCCGGGGTGGAGGTCTCGACCCATGCCTCGCCCGGCACCGGCCATGGCATCGCGCCCGATGGTCTGGGTGCGGCACTTGGGTTTCTCACCCGGGTCCTGGGCTGATCGAGGAGTGCCTATGATGCCAAAGCTGCGGCCGATCTTGCTGGCGCTGATGGTCTCGATGCTCGCGGCCCTGCCGGGCACGCGGGCTGTGGCGCAGACCGTCGATGATTATGTGCCCGAAGACGGCGTCGACGATTTCGCCATGTGCCGTGCGGCGGTGTTTTACCATCTCGATCCCAATGCGCGCGGCAACAGCAAGCTGCCTGTCTCCATCGCGCGCACGCTTGAACGGCAGCTCACCTTCATCATGCAAGAAAGCCTCAACAACCGCCCGCCCGGCTCGCTTGCCGAAGGCGTGGTGAGTATCAAGTTCAGCGAAAGGTTCTTCATCAGCTTTTCCAACATGCTGCGCACTGAGCGTGAGCGGTTGTTGAACGTGGCCGAACGCGACAAGATCCTTATGGATTGCGTGCCCTTCGTCTGGGCCTTGGCCGAAGGGCATATCGATTATCTGATGGCCTGGCGGCGCCAGGCTGTGAACGCCCCGCCGCCGATCGATCCGCAAAAGGAGTTCAACCGGGTCGACCGGCTACTGGAACAGTTGATGCAATAGGCTGGTGAGACAGGCGCAGGCCGCGCGACAGCAAAACTGCGCCTGGTCAAAACCGCGCGTCGGCCAAACCGCGCGTCGGCCAAAACCGCGCGTCGGCAAGGGTTGGCGATGAACGCGCGGGCTCAGGCGGCGGGCACGCGCAGGATCCGCGGCACCTTAAACTCCACATTCTCGACCGCCGTCTCGACCACCTCCAGCTGCATCGCATAGCGTGCGCGAAACGCGTCGACCACCTCATCGACCAGCACTTCGGGCGCGCTGGCCCCGGCGGTGATGCCGACGCTGCGAATGCCCTCAAGCGCGCGCCAGTCGATATCGGTGGCGCGCTGGACGAGCTGCGCATAGCCGCAGCCGGCCCTACGGCCGACCTCGACCAGACGCTTGGAGTTTGAGGAATTGGGCGCGCCGATTACCAAAAGCGCATCGATCTTCGGCGCCATGGTCTTGACCGCCTCCTGCCGGTTGGTGGTCGCATAGCAGATGTCTTCCTTATGCGGGCCGACAATGGCCGGAAACCGCGCCTGCAGGGCGGCAACGATTTCGGCCGTGTCATCAACCGACAGGGTGGTTTGGGTGATGAAGGCAAGCTGTTGGGGATCGCGCGGTGCGATCCCGGCGACATCGGCCACGGTTTCGACCAGCAGCACCTCGCCTTCGGGCAGCTGACCCATGGTGCCGACGGTTTCGGGATGTCCGGCATGGCCGATCATGACCATCTGCCGGCCCTGGGCGTGGTGCCGCTCGGCCTCGATATGCACCTTGCTGACCAGCGGGCAGGTCGCATCCACAAACACCATCTCGCGCCGGGCCGCCTCGGCCGGCACCGCCTTGGGCACGCCATGGGCCGAAAACACCACAGGCCGGTCATCGGGGCAGTCATCGAGCTCTTCGACAAAGACCGCGCCACGCTCGCGCAGGCCGTCGACGACAAACCGGTTGTGCACGATCTCATGGCGCACATAGACCGGCGCCCCCCATTTCTCCAGCGCCATCTCCACGATCCGGATGGCGCGGTCGACGCCGGCGCAGAACCCGCGCGGGGCGGCCAGGTAGAGTGTCAAAGGGGGCAGCATGGCGGTCTCCTCCTGTCACAGCGCAGATGTAGCCAATCCCGGCAGAACCGCAAAGCCCCCCCGCACCGCCATCTGCGGGCAGCCGCGCCATATTCCGTGACGGCGACGTGATGGCTCCGTGTCGGCTCTGTGAAGGCCCTCGCCCTATGGGCGGGCCAGGATGCGGGCAATCGTGTCGAACACCGCATCGAACATGTCCTGGGTCAGCCGGCCTGTATTGGTGTTGAGCCGCGAGCAGTGATAGCTGTCAACAAGCGTCCGCTGGCCCAGATCATGCACCGCGCCATGGGCAAAGGGCCGGGCCGAGAGGCGCATGTTCAGCGCGCGCAGGCAGGCCTCATGCGCGACCCGGCCGAGCGCCAGGACAACCCTTAGGTTTTTGAGCTGCGCAAGGCTGGTGCTGAGAAACGGCGCGCAGGCGGCGATCTCCGATGCGGTGGGGCGGTTGCCCGGCGGTGCGCAGCGCACGGCGTTGGTGATGATCGCGCCGCGCAGCTCGGGCGGTGCGGCCGCGTCGGGATCGAAAGGATCCTGGGTCCAGCCGAATTTCGCAAGTGTGCCGTGAAGCATATGCCCCGAGGCATCGCCGAAAAAAGGAATGCCGGTGCGGTTTGCGCCGCCGCGCCCGGGGGCAAGGCCAAGGATCAGAAGGCGCGCCTGAGGGTCGCCGCAACTGGGCACCGGTGCGTTGACCCAGCCCGGTTCAGCCCGGCGATTGTCGGCCCGATAGGCAACAAGCCGCGGGCACCGCGCGCAATCGATGGGCGGATCGGGACGCTCCAAGAGGGTGAGGGGAGGTGGAGAGCGGTCGTTCGGGAAGGGGCTGTGCCAGCTTAGCTTGCGTTTTCGTCCTCGGCCGGACCGTGCACGCTGGGCACTGGCCGGGGCGGCCGGCCGATCACGTCCTTAAGTTCGTCAAGCTCTATGAAATTATCGGCTTGTCGACGCAGATCATCGGCAATCATGGGCGGCGCGGAGCGTATCGTGGAGACGACAGAAACCCGCACACCCTGGCGTTGAATGCCTGCAACCAAGGGTCGAAAATCGCCATCGCCCGAAAAAAGCACCATGTGATCGATATGCGGCGCCATCTCCATGGCATCGATGGCAAGCTCGATATCCATGTTTCCCTTGACCTTGCGGCGGCCCATCGAATCTGTGAACTCCTTGGCCGGCTTGGTCACCATCGTGAAACCGTTATAATCCAGCCAGTCTACAAGCGGCCTGATCGGAGAATACTCTTCGTTCTCGATCAGCGCCGTATAGTAGAACGCTCGCAAGAGTTTGCCCCGTCGCATGAATTCCGTGCGCAGAAGCTTATAGTCGATGTCGAAGCCAAGCGATTTTGCGGCCGCATACAGATTCGACCCATCGATGAAGAGCGCAAGGCGCTCGTCGCGGTAAAACATATTTTCCTCCTGCACCCAAGCCAGGCGTGTGGGGAGACAACACAAACCAGGGGCGCGACATGCTATTTTATGCAGATCCGCGTGAAATGGAAAGCCCTGCCGTCCCACAGCGACGGGCTCCTCTGCGGCCGTTCTGTCCGCCAAGTCCCGGGGGAGAGGGTCATAACCGGCTTGCGGCACCTGGGCAAGCGCCGGCGCCCGCCACTGCCCGCTGACGCAGCGGCAGCTTGAACCTTCGCGATGGCTGGGCTATGGAGGCTTCTTCGTATGACAAATGACCAGACTGAACGGAGCGCTGCGCATGGCCCGTGTGACCGTCGAAGATTGTGTCGATAAGGTTCCGAACCGCTTCGAGCTGGTGATGCTCGCGGCCCATCGCGCGCGCGAGATCGCGACCGGCGCGCCGATCACCATTGAGCGCGACAAGGACAAGAACCCGGTCGTGGCGCTGCGCGAGATCGCCGAGGAGACGATCCCGGTGCATGAGATGCGCGAGGCGGCGATCTCGTCGCATCAGCGTCAGATCGAGGTCGATGAGCCCGAGGAAGACGATATGGAGCGGCGCATGCTGCCCGACATGCCCGCGCAGCCCGATGACGATATGTCCGAAGAGAAGCTGCTGCGCGCCCTTATGGAGGCGCAGGACAAGCGGTGACCCTGCAGGCGCCCAGCGCGGCGCCGACCCGCCGGCGGGGCGAGGCCGCGGCCATCGCCCCGGCCGACCTGATAGATCTTGTCCGCACCTATAATCCCAACACCGACAGCGACCTGATTGCGCGTGCCTATGCCTATGGCGCAACGGCGCATGACGGGCAGAGCCGCGCGTCGGGCGAGGCCTATTTCACGCATCCTGTCGAGGTCGCGGCCATGCTCACCGAGCTGCGGCTCGACGATGCGTCGATCGTGACGGCATTGCTGCATGACACGGTCGAGGACAATGTCGGCTGCACCACCGAGGAGGTGGCCGAGCTGTTCGGGCCCGAGATCGCGCATCTTGTGGATGGGGTGACCAAGCTTACCAAGCTGCAGATCACCTCGACCGGGTCCGAGCAGGCCGAGAACATCCGCAAGCTGCTGCTGGCCATGTCGCGCGATGTGCGGGTGCTGCTGGTCAAGCTGGCCGACCGGCTGCATAATATGCGCACGATCCGCCATCTGCCCGCGGCCAAGCAGGAGAAAAAGGCGCGCGAGACGATGGAGATCTACGCGCCGCTGGCCGGGCGGATGGGCATGCAGGGCATGCGTGACGAGCTTGAGGATCTGTCCTTCCAGGTGCTCAACCCCGAAGCCCGCAAATCGATCATTCACCGCTTTGTGATGCTGCGGAAGGAAAACGGCGATCTCATCCCGCAGATCCTCGACGATCTGCGCGCGTCGCTAGACAGTGCCGGGCTGAGCGCCAGTGTTTATGGGCGCGAAAAGCGTCCCTATTCGATCTGGCGCAAGATGGAAGCCAAGGATGAAAGCTTCCACCGGCTGTCGGATGTCTATGGCTTCCGGATCATCACCGGGTCCGTCGATGATTGCTATCGCGCGCTTGGCGCGGTGCACCGCCGCTGGCGCGCCATTCCCGGACGGTTCAAGGATTATATCAGCCAGCCCAAATCCAACGGCTACCGCTCGATCCACACCACTGTCTCGGGCCGCAATGCCAAGCGGGTGGAGGTGCAGATCCGCACCCAGACCATGCATGAGGTGGCCGAAACCGGCGTGGCCGCGCATTGGTCCTATCGCGACGGGGCGCCGGCCGAGAACCCGTTTGCGGTCGATCCCTTCCAATGGGTGCGTCAGCTCAGCGAGGAGATTGCGAGCGCCGACAGCCCCGATGAGCTTTTGGAGCATGTCAAGCTTGAGCTCTTTCAGGACCAGGTCTTCTGCTTTACGCCCAAGGGCGAAGTTATCAAGCTGCCCCGCGGGGCAACGCCGATCGATTTTGCCTATGCCATTCACACCCGCATCGGCCATTCCTGCGTGGGCGCCAAGGTCGATGGCCGCCGCGTCCCGCTGTGGAGCCGGCTGAAAAACGGCCAGTCGATCGAGATCATCCGCGCCGACGGGCAGCGCCCGCAACCCTCCTGGGAGGAGATCGCCGTCACCGGGCGCGCCAAATCGGCGATCCGTCGGGCGCTCAAGCAGGATCGCCGCGCCGCCGACATCCGCATGGGGCGCGAGATTGCCCGCATCGCCTTCGAACGCATCGGCAAGCCGGCCACCGACAAGGCGCTGGAGACGGCCGCCCGCAGCTTTGCCCTGTCGCGGGCCGAGGATCTTCTGGCCCGGCTGGGCTCGGCCGAGATCACCGGGCTTGAGGTGGTGATGTCGCTTTATCCCGACATTGCGGCCCCCTCGGCCAACACCGAATACGCCGCGGGCGCGGGTCCGGCCGTGCTGGGTCTGGAGGCGGATCAGAGCTATCGGCTGGGGCGCTGCTGCATGCCGCTGCCGGGCGAGCGGGTGGTCGGCATTGCCGTGCGCGGACGCGGCGTGATCGTGCATGCCATCGATTGTGCCGAACTGGCCGAGTTTGAGGATCAGACGGAGCGCTGGATCGATCTGCGCTGGGCCGATGATGCCGGTGCCCTGCCGGTCAACAGCGCGGCCCTTGACGTCGTGCTGGCCAATGATCCCGGCGCGCTGGGGCGGATCTGCACATTGATCGGCGAGGTTGGAAGCAATATTTCCGACATAGATTTTTCCGCCCGCAAGCCGGATTTTTACCGTATTCGGGTGGTAGTCGAGTTGCGGGACGTGACTCACCTGAATCACGTGGTCCGGGCTTTGGAGGCAGAGTCCGTGGTGGCGCAGGTCATGCGGATCAAGGAGGGTGTCGACGGCCGCGACAGCCCCCGGTAAAAAGAGGGTGCGTGGTGACGCCGGACGACATCATTGCGGAGTTTCGTGCGGCGGAGGCGCTGTTGGAGGGGCATTTTGTGCTCTCCTCGGGCCTGCACAGCGACACCTATCTGCAATGCGCCCGCGTTCTGATGGACCCGCGCCGGGCGGCACGGCTTTGCGCGGCGCTGGCCGCTCGGCTGCGCGCGGGCGGGCTGGAGGCGGACCTGTGCGTCTCGCCGGCCATGGGCGGGGTGATCGTGGGCTACGAACTGGCCCGCCAGCTCGACCTGCCATCGCTGTTTGCCGAGCGGGTCGAGGGCGCCTTCACTCTGCGCCGCGGCTTTGACATCCCGCCCGGCGCCCGGGTGCTGATGGTCGAAGATGTGGTGACCACGGGGCTTTCCTCGCGCGAATGCATCGCAACCATTGCCGCCCATGGCGGGCAGACCGTGGCCGCGGCCTGTCTGGTCGACCGATCGGGCGGAACCGCCGATCTGGGCGTGCCGCTGACCGCGCTGATCGAGATCGATGCGCCCGCCTATGCGGCAGACGCGCTGCCGCCGGCCCTGGCCGCGCTGCCCGCGGTCAAGCCCGGCAGCCGCGGGCTGAAGGGCTGACGCGATGGTGTTCCGCCGTCGCACCCCACCGCCGCTATTGGCCCGCATGCGTGAATACATCGTGCCGCGCAAGGGCTGGCGCCGCGGGTTTGAGTATCTGAGCCACCGGGTCAAGCGCATCCCCGACAGCCCGCACCGCATCGCGATCGGCTTCTCGGCCGGGGCTTTCGTTTCCTTCACCCCGCTTTTCGGGTTCCATTTCTTTGCCGCCGCCGGTCTCGCCTGGATCCTGCGCGGCAATGTCATTGCCGGTCTGATCGGCACCGTGGTGGGCAATCCGCTGACCTTTCCGGCCATTGCCGCCACCTCGCTGGGGCTAGGCCGATGGATTCTGGGCAGCGGCGAACGGGCCATCGATTTTGGTGAGATCACCTCGGCATTCGGCGAGGCGGTGGGCGGTCTCTGGCAGACTTTCAAGAGCTTTTTTGGCTATGGCGACCCCGCGCTTGACCGGCTTGGCGATTTCGGAACCGAGATCTTCCTGCCCTATATGGTCGGCGGCCTCTTCACCGGCGCGGCCTGCGCGCTGGTCACCTATTTTCTCTGCCGCCCGGTGATTGCGGCCTATCAGAACCGCCGCCGGCTGCGGCTGATGGTGCGTGCCCGCGAAAAAATGCGCGGCATGGAGCGGGCCCGCGACAAGATGCGGGGACGGATGCGGAAAACGGTCGCAAAACCCGATGCGGCAGAGTAACTCTCGCGGTCCATGACAGCGAGGAGAGACGCCATGTCACGCATCATGTCACGAACCCAGCCGGTTGGGCCGCTGCGGCTCGGGGTGAACATCGATCATGTGGCAACCGTGCGCAACGCCCGTGGCGGCGACACGCCGGATCCCCTGCGCGCGGCCAAAATCGCCGAGACCGCCGGTGCCGATGGCATCACAGCGCATCTGCGCGAGGATCGGCGCCACATCACCGATGCCGATATCGAGGCGCTGATGCAGGGCCTGACCCTGCCGCTCAATTTCGAGATGGCCGCAACCGAGGAGATGCAGGCGATCGCGCTGCGCCATGTGCCGCATGCGGTCTGCATCGTGCCCGAGCGGCGCGAGGAGCGCACCACCGAAGGCGGGCTGGAGGTCGCGCGTGAGGAAAACCGGCTGGCCGGCTTCATCGCGCCGCTGCGCGAGGCGGGCTGCCGCGTGTCGCTCTTTATTGCGGCCGATGAGGCACAGGTGCGCTCGGCGGCACGGATCGGCGCGCAGGTCGTCGAGATCCATGCCGGCGCCTATTGCGACGCCCATAATGAAGGCGCCTATGACAGGCGCGATGCCGAGCTTGCGCGCATGGTGCGGATGGCCGAGCTGGGCTATGAGCTGGGGCTGGAGGTGCATGCCGGCCACGGTCTGACCTTCGACACGGTCGGGCCGGTCGCGGCAATTCCCCAGATCGTGGAGCTCAATATTGGGCATTTCCTCATCGGCGAGGCGATTTTCTCGGGGCTCGATTCCGCCGTGCGCCGGATGCGGGCCGCAATGGAAGACGCCCGCCGCGCAGCGACCGGGTCGGCCAGCGCATGATCGTCGGCATCGGGTCCGACCTTGCCAATATCGAGCGCATCGCCGGCACGATCGACCGGTTTGGCGAGCGCTTTCTTACCCGGGTGTTCACGACCGCTGAACGGGCGAAGGCCGAACGCCGCCGCGATGCCGCAGGAACCTTTGCCAAACGCTGGGCGGCCAAGGAAGCCTGCTCAAAAGCGCTGGGCACCGGGTTGCGCATGGGCGTGGCATGGCGCGAAATGGGGGTGGTCAATCTTCCCTCGGGCCAGCCCACCATGCAGCTGACCGGCGGGGCCGCCGAGCGTCTGGCCGGGCTCATCCCCTCGGGCCACCGTCCGCATATCCACCTGACGCTCACTGACGATCACCCCTGGGCGCAGGCCTTCGTGATCATCGAAGCGCTGCCCGATGCCGTGCCGGACCAGGGCGCAACGTGATCCTGTGATCGCTTGACTTGGCCGGGTCCGCGCGCAACAAGGCCCGGCGGCGAGAGTGGGAAGGATGTCGGCGGGGATGAGCAGTGCGGCGCGGGCCACGAGCGGGATCGTGGAACTGATCAAGACGGTCGTCTACGCGCTGCTGATTGCGGCGGTGTTCCGAACGCTGCTGTTCCAGCCCTTCTGGATCCCCTCAGGCTCAATGAAGCCCAACCTGCTGATCGGTGATTTTCTGTTCGTGAACAAGTTCGCCTATGGCTATTCGCAGCATTCCTGCCCGTTCTCGATCTGCCCGTTTTCAGGCCGGATCCTGGCCAACGAGCCCGAGCGGGGCGACATCATCGTCTTCAAGCATCCACGCACGGGTGAGGAATACATCAAGCGCCTGATCGGCCTGCCGGGCGACCGGATCGCGATGCGCGACGGGGTGCTGAGCATCAACGGCACACCGGTGTCGTTGCGCCCCGAGCCCAATTTCGTGGAGCCCAAGATCAACCAGGCGCTGCAGACCAGCTCCAACTGGCCAGCCTGCATCAACGAGCCAGTGGGCGTCGGCGGCGATTGCGAGAAGTTGCAGTTTTCCGAACTGCTGCCCGGCGGCGTCGACCACACCATTTTGGAGGTCCGGCGCGATACGGGCGATCAGTATCGCGAGGAACGTGTTCCAGAGGGCCAGTATTTCTTCATGGGCGACAATCGCGACAATTCACGCGACAGCCGCACGCCGAGGAATCGCGGGGGTGTCGGCTTTGTGCCCTTCGAGAACCTCATCGGGCGGGCCGACCGGATCATCTTCTCCTCGGGCGGGGATTCGCTCCTGAGCTTCTGGGACTGGCGCGCCGAACGCTTCTTCATGGGGGTCGATTGAAGCGCGACCGCCGCTGGCGCCTCTGGGCCGTCCTGGTGGCGGTGCTCTGCATGCCGCTCATCGGTGTCTTGATCGTGCCGCAGGTGATCGTTGCCCTGTTGGGATATCGGAGTTTCGAGCTTTCTTCCGGTTCGATGAAGCCGACCCTGATGCGGGGTGACGTCGTGCTGGCAAAACCGCTCGGCCGGGCGATCTTTGGGACGCTTGCCGAGCCGCCGGAGCGGGGCGCGGTTCTTGTTCTTACCCACCCAAGATCCGGCCTGACCCATGCCAGCCGTGTCATCGGTCTGCCCGGCGAGACGATCGAACTTCGGGCCGGGCAGGTGCATATCGACGGCGTGCCGGTGCCGCGGCGGCAGATCGAGGACCATACCGAAGCCTATATCCGCATCGACCGGCGCCTGCCCGAATGTATCAACAGCCCGGCCCTGAATGGGGTCTGCCGAAAGCATACATTTGTCGAGGCCTTGCCTGGCGGGCGCGAGATACGCGTGCTCGACACCGGCGAGACATCGAGGGACGACACCCGGCCGCAGATCGTTCCGCCACGCCATGTCTATCTGATTTCCGATCACCGCGACAATGCCGCCGACAGCCGTATGTCGCGCAGCATAGGTGGACTGGGTCCGGTGCCGTTCGACAGCCTGACCCACCAGGTCGAGCTTTACTGGCTGCCCCGCGATCTGGGCGCGCTTTGGGTCGGTTTGGACCGGGTGCTGGAGCCTGTGCCGTGAGCGGTCCGGGGAATGGGGCGGGCACCGGGGTGGCGAAAGGGCGCACGGCGGTGCTGGCCGCGCTGGCCGAACGGCTTGGCCATGCGTTCGCCGATCTCGATCTGCTGGACACAGCCCTCACCCATGGCAGCTTTTCCGCGCCCAGCCGGCCCGACAACCAGCGGCTTGAGTTTCTGGGCGACCGGGTGCTGGGCCTGGTGATTGCCGAAGCCCTTTGCGAGCGCGACCGTGAGGCGGCCGAGGGCGTGCTAGCGCCGCGCCTCAACGCGCTGGTGCGCAAGGAGACCTGCGCCGAGATGGCCCAGGCGCTGGGGCTGGGCGATGCGATCCGCATGGGCCGGTCGGAAATGCTCTCGGGCGGGCGGCGCAAGCGGGCCATTCTGGGCGATGCGATGGAGGCGGTGATCGCGGCGGTCTATCTCGATGGCGGGCTGGCGCCGGCGCGGGCGCTGATCCTGCGGCTTTGGGCAGCGGGGCTCGCGGCCCGCGATGCGGCGGTGACCGATGCCAAATCGCGGCTGCAGGAATGGGCCCAGGCGCGGGGGCTGCCGCCGCCCGATTATGTCGAGACCGATCGCGATGGCCCGGCCCATGCGCCGCGCTTTACCATCGAGGCCCGGCTTGCGAGCGGCGAGCGGTCGCGCGCCAGCGCCGGCACCAAACGGGCGGCAGAACAGGCCGCGGCAACCGAGCTGCTGGCCCAGTTGGATGCGGCACAGGCACGGTCGCGCAATGGCTGAGGGCGCGGCCGGCGACAGTGAGCCCCAGGCCGACCCGTCGCGTTGCGGGTTTGTGGCCCTGATCGGCGAGCCCAATGCCGGCAAGTCGACGCTTCTCAACCGCATGGTCGGCGCCAAAATCGC
>JBCBKN010000037.1:0-17653 GCA_038521775.1 Pseudomonadota bacterium
GCCCCGCGCCCGTTAACGATGAGCGGACGCGGCCTCCCGCAGCGGGCGGCATGTTTACCCTTCAGCAAGCGCTTTCACGCAGGTTGTGGGCCGGGTGAAGTTGGAGCGACAGCTATGACAACCAAACTGGTGCGCATTGGCGCACGAGACGAACACTCCGTCGATGGCGACGTGATCGGGGTGATGCGGCAGTCGTTCGGCAATGCTGAACGTGAGGATGTGATCGAGGATGCGGCCTTCCGGCTGGTCGAACTGCTCAGCCGGCTGGAATTCGCGTTGTCGGATTCCAACCTGTCGGACATGCCGTCCCTGGCCGAGCGGATTGCCGGGCAGTGCGACCGCATCGGGCTGCGCCACATGGCCGGGGTTGCGCATGATCTGTCGATCTGCGCGCTGCGCGAGGATGAAACGGCGGCCAACGCGGTTGCCGCGCGCCTGATCCGCAACGGCGAAGACGCGCTTTTCACCCTCACCCGCTATATCGACTGACCGCCAGGCTGTACTGCACCCGCCGCCGAGGCCCTAAGCGGTCCTGTGCGGACCGGGAGCCAAGACGGGCGCTGAACCGGGGGCCGCACCAGAGGGCCGCACCGGGGGGCCGAACCGGGCCTGACGGGAGCAGACGCGCGGGGCGAACCTGCCTCCGCCGCGCCAAAGCCCAGAGACACCGATCCCAACGCTGCAGCGCGGTTTGCCACGCCGTTGCGATCAGGTAGGGTCACGCCACCGCGTCGACCCGCGCGATCGCCATGGGAGAGTGCAATGCCGCCCCGATTTGCAGCGCCGACCGGCACGTCTCCGGCCTCGGACCCTCCAACCGGCACCGCGCAGGCCTCTCACGACACTGGCGAGCCCGGATCGGACCCCGGTCTTGCGGGGCAGGCATCGGAAACCGCAATTCCCCTCGAACTGCTGCCCCCGACCCTTGCGCCGGCGCGGCTGGCCGACCTGCCCCCCCATCAACGCCGCTGGGCCAAGGCGCTCGGCTTTAAGGGCAAGCTTGGCGAGCTTGCCTGTCTGCCCGATGCCGAGGGCGGGCTGGCGCGGGTGCTGGTCGGCTGGGGCGATGATGCGGCGCGGCGGCGCAGACGGTTCCACCTCGCCGCGATCGCGCACCGGCTTCCCGCCGGCATCTATGCGCTGGACCCGACGCACGGCATCGCATTGTCACCCCATGAGGCGCGGCTGGAGGCGCTTGGCTGGCTCCTCGACGCCTATCGGTTCGACCGCTACAAGACCCATGACACACCAAAGGCGCTGTTGGTCCCGCCCGAGGGCTGCGATGCGGCCTCGGTCGAGGCGCAGGCCGAGGCCGTGGCGCTGACCCGCGATCTGATCAACACCCCGGCGCGCGAGATGGGGCCCGACGCGCTGGAGGGGGCGTTTCATGCGCTGGGGGCGGCCTTTGGCGCCGAAACCGCCTCGGTCTCTGGCCAGACGCTGGCGCGCGACTTTCCCATGATCCACATCGTGGGTGCCGCGGCCGCCACCCCGCCCCGGCTGCTCGATCTGCGCTGGGGGGCCGAGGATGCGCCCAAGGTCACCCTGGTCGGCAAGGGGGTCTGCTTTGACACAGGCGGGCTCGACCTCAAGCCCGCCTCGGCAATGGGCCTGATGAAAAAGGATATGGGCGGGGCGGCAAATGTGATGGGCCTGGCGCGGATGATCATGGCAGCAGAGCTTCCCGTGCGGCTTCGGGTGCTGGTGCCGGCGGTCGAAAATGCCGTCTCGGGCGACAGCTTCCGGCCCGGCGATGTGCTGACATCGCGCAAGGGGCTGACGGTCGAGGTCAACAACACCGATGCCGAGGGCCGGCTGGTGCTGGCCGATGCGCTGGCCCTGGCCTGCGAGGAAACGCCTGCGATGATCCTGTGCATGGCCACGCTGACCGGGGCGGCGCGGGTGGCGCTGGGGCCGGATCTGCCGGCCATGTTCACCGACAACGAGGCCCTGGCAGGCGAGATCGCCGCGGCCGGTGCGGCGGAGCGTGACCCAGTCTGGCGGCTTCCGCTCTGGCCGGGATATGAGAGCCTGATCGAGCCCGAGATCGCCCATCTTGACAATGCGCCGGCGGGCGGCATGGCCGGCGCGATCACCGCGGCCCTCTTTCTCAACCGCTTTGTCGACGACGTGCCGTTCGTGCATTTCGACATCTATGCCTGGACCCGCAAGGCCGCGGCGGGGCGGCCCCTGGGCGGCGAGGCGCAGGGCATTCGGGCACTGATGGCAATGTTGGAGGCCCGGTTTGCCGGATGACGCGGAACCCATTCACGGCCCAGCGCCGAACGCCGATGGCGCAGCGCTCGCGCCTGCCCTGGCCGGCGATCGCCGGCTGACCCCGGCCCGGGCCGATCTGATCGCTGTGCATCTGCGCGGCTCGCCCCTGGCCGCGCGGTTTCCCGAGGCGCGCGCCGCCGAGGCCCAGCCCTGGCAAATCGGGGTCAGCGTGGCCGATCTTTGGGAGGAACAGGGGCGGGCAAACCGGGCGAGCCAGCTTCTCTTTGGCGAGCGCATCGACATCTACGAGATCCGCGACGGCATGGCCTGGGGCCAGGCCCGACCCGACGGCTATGTCGGGTATCTCGACGCCGCGGTGCTGGCGCCGCCCGGCCCGGCCCCGACCCACCGCGTGGCGGTGCCGCTGAGCCATCTCTATCCGGCCCCGGACATGAAGCGCCCCGCCCTGCACCCTCTGCCATGTGGCGCCGCGCTGCATGTGGCATCCGAGCGAAACGGCTTTGCCGAGACGCCGCAGGGTTGGGTGCCGGCGCGCCATCTGGCTGAGCACTCGGCACGGGCCGCCGACCCGGTGACCGTCGCCGAAACCTTCCTGCACCTGTCCTATCTTTGGGGCGGTCGTTCGGCGCTGGGCCTGGATTGTTCGGCCCTGGTCCAGCTCGCGCTGCAGGCCTGCGGCGTGGCCGCTTTGCGCGATTCCGACATGCAGCTTGCGGCTCTGGGCAGGGCGCTGCCCGCGCAAACACCGCTGCGGCGCGGCGATCTGGTGTTCTGGCGGGGGCATGTGGGCTGGATGCAAAGCGCCACGGAACTGCTTCATGCCAACGCGCATCACATGCTGGTGGCCAGCGAGCCGCTGAGCACGGCCTGTGCGCGGATTTCAGCCGCCGGAGGCGGCGAGATCACCGCCCGGCTCAGGCTTTAGAACCCTTCCTCCCCGTCCGGCTTCGGTCTAGACTTGCGGAAAAAATCGAGCAGATGTGGAGAGAGAGATGACGGCCTTCGCCCCTCGCGCCGGGCTGGTCGGCGCGGCGCTTGCCCTTGCCCTGCCTGGCTGCAGCCCATCGCCGATCCAGGCCCAGGAAACTGCGCCCGTGACCGTGGATGCAAGCCCCGCCCCGCGCCCTGACCGGGCCCGCGTTGCGGCCGATTTTGTAGCCTGGCGCGATGGCTTTCGCGCCCGTGCCCTGGCCCGCGGCATCCGGGCGGATGTCTTTGACCGCGCCTTTGCCGGCCTGTCGCCCGATCCCGAGGTGATCGAGCGGGACCGGTTTCAGCCGGAGTTTCGCCGCCAGATCTGGGACTACCTGGACCGGGCCATCACCCAGCGCCGGATCTCGGCCGGGCAGGAGATGCTGGCCAGGCATGGCGATCTTTTGCGCGCGATCGAGGCGCGATACGGCGTCGATCACCAGGTGGTTCTGGCGATCTGGGGGCTGGAAAGCGCCTATGGCAGCTTTATGGGCGACATGAATGTGATCCGAAGCCTCGCCACGCTTGCCCATGACGGGCGCCGGCGCGATTTCGGCGAAAGCCAGCTTCTGAGCGCGCTTGCGATTTTGCAGGCCGGCGACATTCCGGCGGCGCGGATGCTGGGCTCCTGGGCCGGGGCGATGGGCCACACCCAGTTCATCCCCACAAGCTTTGAGGAATATGCGGTGGACTGGACCGGCGACGGGCGGCGCGACATCTGGTCGGCCGATCCGGCCGACGCGCTGGCCTCGGCGGCCAATTACCTCGCCCGGTTCGGGTGGCAAAAGGGCCTTCCCTGGGGCGTTGAGGTGACGCTGCCCGCGGGCTTTGACGTCGCGCTGACCGGGGGCCAGACCTGGCGCAGCACCGAGAGCTGGGCGTCCCTGGGTGTGCGCCGCATCGGTGGTGCGCCGCTGGGCGGTCTGGGCGAGGTCGCGCTGATCGCACCGGCCGGCACACGCGGGCCGGTCTTTGCGATCACCCGCAATTTCCGGGTGATCCGGCGCTACAACAACGCCACCTCCTATGCCCTGGCGGTGGGGCATCTGTCGGACCGCCTGCTGGGCGCAGGGCCGTTTGTGGCGGACTGGCCGCGCGACGAGGCCGCACTCAGCGTCGATGAGACCATTGCCCTGCAAAAATTGCTGACCGCGCGCGGCTTTGACACGCAGGGGGCCGACGGGCTGATCGGGCCGAACTCGATCACCGCGATCCGGGCCTATCAGCGCAGCCAGGGCCTGGCGCCGGACGGGTTTCCCACCCGCAAACTGCTCGACCGGCTGCGCACCGGCGGCTGAACGCCGCGGCCTTTGCGCCCCGGCCGGAGCGCGGAGGCTCAAGCCAGGACATGGGCCAGGATTGCTACTGGAACCGGAGCTGGGGCCGCTAGCGCGGGTCGATCTTGTCGGGAAAGGCCTCGCCCGCCGGCCCGTCAGCCGGGGCCGGGCGTGCAAATCCGAACGGCCAGCGCCGGCCCTGCGGCGCGGGTGCGCCCGGCGCGCGGATCACCGAGAGCACCGCCTTGGGCCCGGCCAGCATGGCCCGGCTGATCGGGTTGCGATCTAGCGAGGCCTTGACCTCCTCGATGCGCATCACATCCGCGATGCGCCGGTCGAGAAAATCCCAGCTGCGCCCGGCACCGTCTGAGCTGTCGCCCAGCCAGTAGAGCAGCGTGGCCGAGATCACGCCCGAGAGGGTGAGCCGTTTTGTGTACCAATTGACATCGGTCGAGCTGTCGCCGAGGCCTGTCCAGATGGTGTCGGCAGTGTGCCAGATCGCCCGCGCGCCTTCGGCCGAGTAGATCGGCAGGGCAAAAAGCGATGTCGAGCGCCGCACCGCCTCCTTATGCGGGCTTGCCATTTCCAGCCGCCGGCGAATGGCATGGGCAACCCGCTCGGAATAGCGCAGATGCGCAAGACCGCCCTGGGCAAGCTCCTCGGCAAGGTCGCGGTCACCCGCATAATGGAATGCCAGCGCCAGATCGACACCGCCGCGGGGAAACAGGCTGCGCGCGGTCATCATGTCGATATCGGCCTCCGCAGCCGCCGCGGTCAGCGTCGCGGCGCTCCACCCGTCGAAGGGCACATGGGGCAGCGCCGCTGAGACAAGCTGCGCGCGAATGTCGTCCAGGGTCTCGCCCGCCGCGCTGTGATCGTCGCCCGGGGTCATGTCTGCATCAGTCATCGGCCCACATCCTTTCATGCGGCACTGTTATGGACAGTCCCGCCACTGCTTGCTATACACCGCCCTCCTGCTCAATCCAGACTCGGAAAGGTGGTGAAAGCAAGTGCAGGTGATGGTCCGCGACAATAATGTCGAACAGGCGCTTCGCGCGCTCAAAAAGAAGCTGCAGCGCGAAGGCGTGTTCCGTGAGATGAAGTTGCGGCAGCATTTCGAGAAGCCCTCGGAGAAGCGCGCGCGTGAGCGGGCGGAAGCGATCCGCCGGGCCCGGAAGCTGGCGCGCAAGAAGGCGCAGCGCGAGGGGCTTTGAGCCCCGGCCCGGCTGCAAAGGCCCGAACCCCGACATGACCTTCCGCCAGCGCGTGCGGTCGGCCCTGCTCAACCCCCGTGCCGACCGGCCGGGGGTTTCGCGTTGGAGGCGTCGCATGACAGGTGCATCTGAGCAGGCCGAGGGGCCGAGCCCTGACGCCAGAACCACCGATGGACGGCGGATCTATGCGCTGGGCGACATCCATGGCTGCCGCGCCGAGCTTGAGGCCGTCTATGCCAGCATCCGCGAAGACCTGGCCCGGGACCCGCATGCCGACCCGGTCATCGTCCATGTCGGGGATTATGTCGATCGGGGGCCAGACAGCCGCGGCGTGATCGAGCGGCTGATCAACTGGGACATGCCGGCCGAGCGCATCTGCCTGGCCGGCAATCACGACGATCTGATGCTGAAATTCCTCGACGATCCGCACGGCATCTGGTGCCGGTTTCACTGGCTTGAAGAGGCGCTTGGCGGGCGGGCGACACTGGCCTCCTATGGCATCGACAGCTTTGCCCTGCCCGCAGAAGCCGCGGCGGCCGAGGCGCAAACCGCCGTGCCGGCGGCGCATCTGGCCTTTCTGCGGGGCTTGCCGCGCTTTGCCCGGATCGGGAGCTATTTCTTTGCCCATGCCGGGGTGCGGCCGGGCAAACCGCTCGACGCGCAAGATCCCGAGGATCTGATCTGGATCCGCGGCGAGTTCCTGACCAGCCGCGTGGCGCATGGCGCCATCATCGTGCATGGCCACACGCCGGTCGAGGAACCGGATCTGCGAAAAAACCGGATCAATATCGACACAGGGTGCGTGTTCGGGCGTCGGCTCACCTGTCTGGTGCTGGAGGGCGACGGGATCTGGACGCTCGATGCGGGCGGACGGCAGGCCCGGGACCTGCCGAGCCGCTAGGCCCGCGCGCGACCGCCATCACCCTGTGGCCGCCGCCTAGGCCCGCGCCGCATCGAGGCGGGCCACACCAAGCGCATCGAGCGCTTCATTGGCGATGTCATCGGCCGAAAGACCGGCCCGCAGATACATCTCCGACGGGCTCGCCTGATCGATGAACCGGTCGGGCAGGGTCAGCGTGCGGATGGCAAGGCCGCGGTCGAGCCGCCCGGATCCCGCGAGCCAGTGCAGCACATGGGCGCCAAACCCGCCCTGGGCCCCCTCCTCGATGGTGATCAGCGCCTGGTGATGGGCGGCAAGCTGGCCGATCAGATCGGTGTCGAGCGGTTTGGCAAAGCGCGCATCGGCCAGCGTGACGGAGACGCCGCGCGCCGACAGCGCCTCGGCCGCCATCATCGCCTCGCGCAGATGCGCCCCGAAGGAGAGGAGGGCGACATGGGTGCCCTCGCGCAGCACCCGGCCCTTGCCGATGGCAAGCGGCACGCCCCGGTCGGGAAGCTCGACACCCACCCCCTCGCCGCGCGGATAGCGAAAGGCGATCGGCCCCGCGTCATGCGCGGCCGCAGTGGCAACCATATGCACAAGCTCGGCCTCATCGCCCGCGGCCATCACCGTGACCCCCGGCAGATTGGCCAGATAGGCGATGTCAAAACTGCCCGCATGGGTGGCGCCGTCGGCACCAACCAGGCCTGCCCGGTCGATGGCAAAGCGCACCGGCAGGCCCTGCAGCGCCACGTCATGCACGATCTGGTCATAGGCGCGCTGCAGGAAGGTCGAATAGATCGCGCAGAACGGTTTGAGCCCCCCGGCCGCCATACCGGCCGCAAAGGTCACCGCATGCTGCTCGGCAATGCCCACATCGAAGGTCCGGGCGGGGAAGGCCTCCTGCATCAGATTGATGCCGGTGCCCGAGGGCATGGCCGCGGTGACCGCAACGATCTTGGGATCGTGGCGCGCCTCCTGCACCAGTGTCTTGCCGAAGACCGAGGTGTAGCTGGGCGCGTTCGGGCGGGTTTTGGCCTGCGCCCCGGTGGCGATCTCGAACCGCGAGACGCCATGGCCGCGATCGGCCGCGGTTTCGGCCGGCACATAGCCCTTGCCCTTGACGGTCAGGCAGTGGATCAGCACCGGACCCGTCGCCTGGGCATGCGCGGCCCGCAGCACCGGCAAAAGCTGGCTCAGATCATGCCCGTCGATGGGCCCGGCATAGCGCAGGCCCAGCGCCTCGAAAAAAGCGCCCTTCCCATCGCCGCTGCCGATCATCAGATCGCGGGCACGCCGCGCCCCTTCGCGCAAAGGCGCGGGCAGGGTGCGCGCGACATCCTCGGCAATGTCCTTGAGCCGGTGCAGCGGTGTGCCGTCGGCGATGGAGGACAGATAGCGCGACATCGCGCCCACGGGCGGGGCGATCGACATTGCATTGTCGTTGAGAATGACAAAGAGGCGGCGCCCCTCGGCCCCGGCATTGTTGAGCGCCTCATAGGCCATGCCGGCGCTGATCGCCCCATCGCCGATCACCGCGACCGCATCCCCGGTCGCCTCGCCCAGATCGCGCGCGGTCGCAAAGCCCAGCGCGGCCGAGATCGAGGTCGAGGAATGCGCCGCGCCAAACGGGTCGAACACGCTTTCGGCCCGCTTGGTGAACCCCGACAGGCCGTCCTTCTGGCGCAGGCTCAGCATCCGGTCGCGCCGCCCGGTCAGGATCTTGTGCGGATAGCATTGATGCCCGACATCCCAGATCAGCTTGTCACGCGGGGTGTTGAACACCGCATGCAGCGCGACGGTGAGCTCGACCACCCCCAGGCCCGAGCCCAGATGCCCGCCGGTCTGGGACACCGCCCAGATCGTGTCGGCGCGCAGCTCATCGGCAAGCCGGGCGAGGTCATCATCGCCCAGCCCGCACAGATCGGCCGGGCCGGCGATGCGGTCAAGCAGCGGGGTGGCGGGTCGGGCCGGGAGAGATGCGGGCGGGGTCGGGCGTGTGGGCTGCATGGCGCGCTCCGGCGAAAAAGGACGCCGCGGACAGCACTGCCGCCGCGGCGCCAAAGTGAACCCGCTGATCGCAGGTCTGGGAACCCCCGCCCTTGGCAGGGATCTTGGGCTGCATTCCGGTGCGGCTGCTCCGGAATGCGGCGAGATAGGGGGAGGCCTCCGCGCTCAGGCGCCCGACCCGGTAAGGCCGCCGGGCACAAGCTGTGCCGCGGCAAGCTCGACACTGCGCAGGATCGCGTCCAGCGACGCCTCGTCATCCACCGCATTGACCGGCAGGATCAGCGCCACGGCCTGCCAGAAATAGATGAAGATGACGACCGCTGCGATGGCGAAGAACCCATAGAGCGCCCCGCGCAGCATCTGATAGGTGACCGTGTATTGCAGCGTCTTGGACCGGTCGGTGTCTCCCGTGGGGAACATGCTGGCGGCGTCTTTTTGATTGCTCATCTCTGTCTCTCCCCGTTACGGCCTGGGCTCATAGGCCTGGTCTTCCGGCACTGCAAAGCCGTGATCCACCGCCCAGGCGCGCCAGTCATCGACGACCGTGCCCGACAGCAGGATGCCGATCCCGCCGGTGATGGTGGTGAGGATCGCAAACCACCAGGCCCAGCGGTGGATGCCCTCCATCGTGGCGTTGAAGCCCATGGTCCAGCGCCAGAACAGCGCCGCACGCTCGGAGGCGGTGCCCCGATCGACGATCTGCTCAAGCTCGCGGTCGCCGCCCAGCCGGGTCACCGACAGGATCGTCGCGCCATGCATCGCAAAGAGGAGCGCCGAGCCGTAGAGGAAGGCGATCGAGAGCGCATGGAACGGGTTGTAGAAAAGGTTCCCGTGATCGAGCGAGAAATAATAGGTCCAGTCGAGATGGCTGAAGATGCCATAGGGCACGGCATGCGACCAGGACCCCATCAGCAGCGGACGAAACAGCCCCAGCACCAGGAAGAGCCAGATCGCGGCCAGGAACGCCCAGCAGATATGCTTGCCCATGCCCAGCGCCTCGGCCCGCAGATACGAGCGGATCCACCAGCTCATCACCGAGATCAGGAGGAAGAAGGAGGCGATGATGTACCAGCCGCCATCATTCAGCGGCGGCATGGAGAGCCCGTAGGATTCATCCGGCGGATCGAGCGACAGCCAGAAGAGATCGCGCGCAAAAACGGCCAGGTTGTAGTCCACCGAGATCAGCATGTTCATGCCGACGATGAAGAACCACAGCATGAAGCACATGATCGAGACGATGCCGAACCAGCCCAGATGGATCGGGCCGAGCTGGGCGTTGCCGATGCTGCCCAGCCAGGTCGAGAAGCTCGCCCCGCTCGACCGCTCATGCTCGGCATCGCCGCCGGTCATGCCCATCTCGGGCGGGCCCTTCACCTGCACCTGGTTGAAGATGTTCTGATATTCAGCCGTGAACATGTCCAATCCTCCCTCAGAGATCCGCCCAGAACCGGAAGTCCGGCCAGAACTCCCACCAGGTCTGCCAGGCTTCGCCCGAGAGCCAGATCGGGCCCGAGATGACGATGCAGACCGCACTCCAGAACCCGGCATTCAGCGCCAGGAACAGCCCCACGCGGTGAATGCCCAGCGTGCCGACCGAATAGCCGATGAAGTCCCGGAAGAAGGTGTCTTCGTGATCGGGGGTCTTCATCTCCTCATCTTTCTTGGGATTGGCGGCCGACAGGATCAGCCCGCCATGCAGCGCCAGCGCCAGCGCGGTGGTGAAGAAAAAGCTCACCGCAATCATATGCGCGGGGTTGTAGTGGAAGTTCCCGTGCTGCAGGTGCACATATGTCACCCAGTCGAGATGGCTGAAGATGCCATAGGGAAATCCGTAGCCCCAGGCGCCCAGCAGCACCGGCCGGATGACCACCAGCGTGGTGTAGGCCAGGATGGCAAAGCCGAACGCGACCGGCACGTGATAGCCGATGCCGAGCTTGCGGCAGATCTCAACCTCGCGCAGCGCCCAGGAGATAAAGGCACCATGGGCGCAGATCGTGATGATCTGCCAGAGCCCGCCATCATCGAGCGGCGCCATGCCCAGACCCACGCTCAGCGGCGGTGGGTTGATCGAAATCAGCCAGGGGTTCCAAGTGTCTCCCAATGCGGCGCCCCACAGGATCAGCAGGGTTCCCAGAACCGCGAAGAACACCGTGGTGAAGCCGAAAAAGCCGACATAGAACGGCCCGACCCAGAAATCGAACAGGTCGCCACCGATCAGCGTGCCCCCCCGGACGCGGTATTTTCTCTCAAAACTGAGCAGAGCCATGCCTGCCTCCCGATTTGGCGTCTTTTCTGACATGGCCGGCGCCCCGGAACGGGACCCGACGGCCGTCGGTCGAGTGGGTTGCTGCGGGCGGGCACCTGGGCACCCGCCCGCAGCGCTGTGGTCGATCCTGATTGAGCGCGGCCAAAGCCGCCATCGCCATTATTCGGCGACAGCCCCGGCGAGCTCGAACCAGTTGTAGTGATCGGTGCTGAGCAGAACGAGGTGGATCATCGCTGCCAGCAGGAAGAGGAAGACCCCCTGTGCCACGAAGACACGGCGGGGATCGAAGATCAGCCAGATCTTGTAGAACTTGCTCATACTTCAGATCTCCTCAGAACCACGGGCGCCAGATGAACGTTGCCAGATGAGCGACAATTGCCACGGCCACGAAAAGCCACAGCCCGCTCATATAGACTTCGTGCAGTTCTTGCGCCTGCTCGTCGGTAAGACCCGTAAAGGACAGGTCTGTATTGTCAGCCATTCATCGCCCTCCGATTCTTGACTGAGGCCGTGCTGCCCGCGGCCAGGCTGTCTGGCGGTTTGGACCCGTCAGACCCACCGCAGCGCCAGATGGGCGATGCGGATCTCGGGATCCGGCCCGAAGGCCGGCATGTCAGTGGCGGCCCTCAGGCCGAAAAAATGGTCGGCACGATCCGGTCGGCCTCGGTCCAGGCGCGGCGCAGAATGCCCTTGCCGTCGCGGCCCAGAACCCGCGCCCAGGCAAACACCGCAAAGGGAAGTGCGGCGACGAAGATCAGCGAGAAGTAGATCCAGAACTCCACGCCGCGCCCGCGCCGGTCATGGCGCAGCTGCGAAAAGCCAGCGGTGTGATCGGTCATGTTCGGCTCCTTCTGTCGGTGGTCTGTGTTGTGTTTGGCCCCAGCCGGGCAACGGTGTCGCGGCACACACGCTCAGCGCCGTCGGCAAGTGCCGCCCGCTCGGCCGCGTCGCGCAGGCTCTTTGCGGCCGAGATGCGAGTGAGCACGGGGTGATTGGCGACAAGCTCGTCGAGCAGCGATTGCGCGTCCGGATCCCAGGGAAAATCGCGGCGCAGCGTGGTGGGCGTGGCGTCGGCCGCGTCGAGCTCGGTGGCCAGAGGCAGGATGTGGAAAAGCGCGTCGAAGAGCCCGTTGCAGACTTCCTGCACCAGATAGGTCGCACCGGCATATCCCATAAAGGGGGTGCCCGTGGCGCGCCGGATCGCTGCCCCCGGAAAGCTTGCGGGGATAAAGGAGGGCCGCGGCCCATGCCCGCCCTGCAGCTCGGCCAGGTACATCTTTTCGTTGATCGAGCCCAGAACGATGGTCGGGCGGGTATTGCCCATCAGCCGCCGCACCCGCTCATTGTCGGTCTTGGCACCGGCGGTGCGGGCCACGGCAAAGGCGCAGGGAAAGCCCAGATCGGTTTCCAGGAAATGCCGGATGCCGCGGGCATAGGTCTCATTGGCCACGATCGCAAAGCTGGCGGTGGCAAAGAAATCCTGCGTGACCGAGCGCCACAGATCCCAAAGCGGCTTCAGCGTGGCGTGCTTTTCGCGCGCAATGAACGGTTCGGGATCAAGCCCCAGGATCTCGCCCAGCTTGCGCAGGAACCGGGTCGTGCTGTCGAGCCCAATGGGCGCCTGCAGATAGGGCTTGTCCAACAGCTCGGCCAATCCGCGACCGTATTCGCGATACATCACGATATTGGCGTCGGCATTCACCAGATGCGGCATGTCGGCCAGATGGCTGCCCAGCGGCATGACCATATTGATCTCGGCCCCGATCCCTTCGACCAGCCGCCGGATCTCGGCCAGATCCGAGGGCATGTTGAAGGCGCCATACATCGGGCCCAGGATGTTCACCCGGGGCTTGGCATCGGCGGCGCGCTTGGCCTCCTTGGGCATGCGCCCCTTGGTCATGCCATGCTCGGTGAAAAGCCAGGTCATCGCCCGGTCGGCCGCCTGCCACTGATCCTCATCGATGGTGCGGGGCAGGAAGCGCTGGATGTTGGTGCCCGCCGGCGTGACCCCGCCGCCGATCATCTCGGCAATCGAGCCAGTGACCACGACCGAGGGAAGCGCGGGGTCGAGCGTGCCCCAGGCCCGCTTCATCGCGCCCTCGGTCCCGTCGCGGCCCAGCTCCTCCTCGGCCAGACCGGTGACCACGATGGGCAGCTCATGCGGCGGCAGCGCATCGGTGTAGTGCAGAACGCTGGTCACCGGCAGGTTCTCGCAGCCGACCGGCCCGTCGATGACGACCTGCAGCCCCTTGACCGCGGTGAAGGCATAGACCGCGCCCCAATAGCCCCCGGCCCGATCATGGTCCTGGATCAGCATGGGCGACCCCCCGCGGAGGCCGGGATATGGGGCGCAGGCCGCATCAGATCATCTCCGAGGCCTTGGCGGCCTTGGCCTTGCGCTCAAGCTTCTTGGCATAGCGCGCGCGGAAATCCGGACGCAGGTTCGGATCCCCCTCCCAGATGCCGGCACTGTCGCCCGCGCCCACGCCTTCGAAGAAATCCTTCATGCCCGCCATACGCTCACGGTTGGCCATGGCGCTGGTGACGATCTGGGCGAGGCTTCCCGCCCCGGCGGGCCCCATCAGCGGCCGGGCCGAGATCAGATTGGTGAAATAGAGCGCGGGGATGCCCAGCTCTTTTGCCTTCTGAACCACCGGGGTCGTGCCGATGGCCAGATCCGGATCGACCGCCTCCATCGCGGCAAGATCGTCCTCAAGGCTCGCCCGGAAGTTGATCTTGACCCCATGGGCTTCCAGCCAGTCGCGGTCGCTGGCCGACCATTGCGTGGCCGCGCAGGCCGTGCCGACATAGGGCACTTCGGCGCCGCTTTCGATCAGCAGCCGGGCGACCAGCAGCTCGGACCCCTCATAGCCCGACACGGTGATCCGGCCCTCGATGGGGCTTGCCTCCAGCGCCTGGCGGATGATCGGCAGCACCCGGTTCTGCGCGGCAACGACCCGGTCCGACCCGATGCCGAACACATCGGCAATGCGCACCAGCCAGGCCGCGGTGCCGTCATGGCCCACAGGGGCCGAGCCCACGGCCGGCCGGCCGGCGGCGTCAAACTCGCGCAGGGCAGAGGTGTAGAAGGGGTGCAGCGCCGCAACCGCGCCGCAATCGAGCGCTGCGTAAAGCTCGCGCCATTCCCGGCAGGGCACGACCGGGCCGGCAGCAAGCCCCAGCGGCTCCAGCAACCCGGCAATCGTCAGCGGATCGGCCGGGAACATCTCGCCCAAAAGAGTGACCGTCGGCCGGTCGGACATGCCGCGGGCCGGGCGGGCCACTGGCCCCGCCTCGATCTCCTGCCGGGCATAGTTGAGCATCGCCCCGGCCAGCACATCCTTGGCCTCGGCATGGGTGGGCACCCCAAAGCCGGGCACATCGATGCCGATGATCCGCACCCCGTCAATGGCGTCGGGCAGCAGGCGAAGCGGCACGCCCGAGGCGGTGGGGACGCAGAGATTGGTCACCACGATGGCGTCGAACCGGTCGGGATCGGCCAGATCATGGACCGCGGCGCGAATATCCTCGAAAAGCTTCCCGGTCACCAGGGTTTCGCTGTCAAAGGGCACATAGCCCACCGAGCGGCGCGCGCCGTAGAAATGGCTCACAAAGCTCAGGCCATAGACACAGCAGGCCGAGCCCGACAGCACGGTCGCCACCCGCCGCATCCGCAGCCCCACGCGCAGCGAGCCAAAGGCCGGGCACATTGATTGCGGCTTGTCATGCGGCCCCTGTGGGTAATCGCGCGCATAGCGGTCGAGCGTGTCGGAGGCACCGGCGGCCCGTGCCGCATCCTCCATCTGCGCAGCGCCAGCATGGCAGCCAACCGCACCGTCCGGGGCGGGCGGCGCTTCGGGATCGCCCAGATGCCGCGGGGCATGCGGCACGGCCCCTGCGGGGATCGACGCGGCATCGCCCGGCTGACCGGTCTCCACCGGCGCTTCATGCGCGGCGTCGTATTGCTCTTCGCTGCTCACGACGCATCCTCTTGGGCTCGAACCGCGGCGAAGGGACAAACCGCTGCTGCCGGTCTCGGCTCGGCCCCGGTATCGGTATCGGGGACCAAGGTCGCGGGTTTGGTGTGCGGCCAGACGGGCTCGGCCCGGCTGAGCATGACCATCGCGGTGTCGGCGCGTTCAAGGGCTGCGAGATCAAACATCGTCGTACACCACCTCAAGCGATTTTTTCGGAGTGGCGTTCTTGCCGCGCATGTCTTCGTCCGTGGCGGGGACCAGCTGGACCCCGGCGCCGGTATCCTTGCCGTCAAAAAGCCCCAGCAGCCCGTCCTGGTCGAGCGGCGCGGGCCTGACCGGGGGTGCACCGGCCACCGCCTCGGCCAGCCCGGCAAAAAGCTCGCCCCAGGGCCCGGCCGCGGTGCCCACGATCTGGTAATTGGCCGATTTGCGGCGCAGATCGTCATCCTGCGGGATCGCCGCCAGCACCGGAATGTCGACCGCCTTGGCAAAGGCCGCCGCCTCGCCGGTGCCGTCATCCTTGTTGATCACCAGACCGGCGATGCCGACATTGCCGCCGAGCTTGCGGAAATACTCCACCGCCGAGCAGACATTGTTGGCCACATAAAGGCTTTGCAGATCGTTCGACCCGACCAGGATCACCTTTTGCGCCATGTCCCGCGCAATGGGCAGGCCAAAGCCGCCGCAGACCACGTCGCCCAGGAAGTCGAGCAGCACATAGTCGAAATCCCAATCGTGGAAGCCCAGCTTCTCCAGCAGCTCAAAGCCATGGATGATGCCGCGCCCGCCACAGCCGCGGCCCACTTCGGGCCCGCCGAGCTCCATGGCAAACACCCCGCCGCGCTTGAAGCACACATCGCCGACGCGCACCTCCTCACCGGCGAGCTTCTTTTTCGTCGAGGTCTCGATAATGGTCGGGCAGGCCTTGCCGCCGAAAAGCAGGCTGGTCGTGTCGGATTTCGGGTCGCATCCGATCAGCAGCACCCGCTTGCCCTGTTCGGCCATCATGTGGCTGAGATTGGCCAGCGTGAAGCTTTTGCCGATGCCACCCTTGCCGTAGATCGCGATGATCTGGGTCTTCTTGGTGGGCTCGACGACCGGGATCTCGTCGATCGGCGCGGCCGCCTCTTCGCGCAGCCGCACATCATACTCGTCCTTGAGATTCGGCGCATCGAGGGTCATGCGACACCTTTCCAGTCCAGGATCATCTTCAGGCAGCCCCGATCGGCGAATGCGGTGCGGTAGGCATCGGCCGCCTCCGATGCCGGGCGGCTGTGGGTGACGAGACCGTCCAGCGCGAGCACGCCGCGCTCGACCAGGTCGCGCACGGCCAAAAGATCGTCCCGCGCCCATTCCGCCGCCACGCGGATCCGCGCCTCGCGCATGAAGGCCGGCGGGAAGGCAAAGCTGAGCGGTTCGGCGTAAAAGCCCGCGAGCACGACCTCGCCACCACGGGCCAGGCGCAGCATGAGCCGGTCGAGCATGCCGGCCGCGCCGGAGGCATCGCAGATACAGGCGTAATCGGCGCGCGAATCGGCCTCGGGCGATACGACGCTGTAGCCGGACGCGCCGTCATGGCGGGCCGGGTCGATCTCCCACACGACAGGTGCGGGACCGCCCAGCGCCAGGGTCAGCCGCGCCAACAGGCGGCCAAGCACGCCATGCCCGACGATCAGGTCGGGAAACGCGCCGCCCGGGTGGGCAAGCGCGTGATGCGCCGTTGCGGCAAGCGCCAGAAGCGTGCCGTCGCGGCCCGTTCCCGCATCGAGCGTGAGCACGCGGTCGGCCGCGCTGACAATGCGCGCCGCCGTCCCGCCAAACAGCCCCCGGACATCGGTGTAGCAGGAGGCGCCGGGCACAAACACCGTCTGACCGGCCCGCAGGCCGCTGTCGCGCCCCGCCTCGACCACCTCGCCGATTGATTCGTAGCCAGGCACCAGCGGGTAGCCCAGGCCCGGAAAGACCGGCATCTCGCTGCTCCACAGCAGCTTCTCGGTGCCTGTCGAAATTCCCGAATGGCGCGTATCGACCACAATGTCGCCCGCACCGGGCGCCGAAAGACCCACATTCCGCAACCCGACCGCCTGCTGGCCTTCGAATATCACGGCGGTCGTGTGCATCCGGTGTCGTGCCTCCCCTGCCGATCGGCGCGCCCTTTGTCGGTTGACCTGAGCCGGCGCTTTCCAATCGAATGTCTTGAGTGTCAGTGTATCGCCACACTGTTTGATGTCAATCAAAGTTGACAGTCTCGGAATCCTCCACCCCTTGCGCTGTTCATCAAACGAGTTCTCCTAAGGCGCCCGTGCCGTCAGCACGCCCGAGATGAAGGGGCGGGCGGTCGGGCGCACGCGTATCCGCTCAAATCCGGCAGCGGCGAGAAGCTCGGCATGGCGGGCCGGGGCGCGAGGCCGTCCGGTGGTCATGGCCATGGTGTAAAAGCCAAAATAGCCGTCGCCGATGCGCGAGGGCCTGGCGCCGCCCGACATCGGTTCGGCAAGAATCAGCAAACCGCCCGGCGGCAGCACCTGCCGTACCGAGCGCAGCAGCTCGGCGACCGTGTCATCGTTATGGTCATAGCAGACGCGGACCAGGCTGATTGCGTCCGCTCCCCCCGGCAGATCCCCGTCGCGGAAGGAACCGCCGCAGACCCGGATGCGCTGGGACAGGCCGGCCTCGGCCAGCTGCGCCTCCGCTCCCTCCACAACGGGCGGAAGGTCAAAGAGCGTTCCCGCAAGCGACGGCCAGCGCCGGGCCGCGGCGGCCAGAAACGCACCCGTGCCGCCGCCGACATCCATCAGGTGGCGCACGCCGCGCAGCGA
>JBCBKN010000038.1:0-17406 GCA_038521775.1 Pseudomonadota bacterium
CGCAGCTCGCCCTGCATCTGTTCGCGCAGCTGCTTGTCGAGCGCGCCCAAGGGCTCATCAAGCAACAGCACCTTGGGCCGCAGGATCAGGGCGCGGGCCAGGGCGATGCGCTGGCGCTGGCCGCCCGAGAGCTCATGCGCCCGACGCGCGCCATAGCCCGGCAGCCGCACCAGCTCTAGCAACTCATCAACCAGGCGCTGCCGCTCCTGCCGCGAGATCTTGGCGCGCCGCAGGCCATAGGCAATGTTGTCGGCCACGCTCAGATGCGGGAAGATGGCATAGTTCTGGAACACCATGTTCACCGGGCGCAGGTTTGGCGGCACATCGGCCATCGGCTCGCCATCGATCACAATCTCGCCCGAGGTCACGTCCTCAAAACCCGCCAGCATCCGCAGCAACGTGGTCTTGCCGCAGCCCGACGGGCCCAGAAGCGAGAAGAACTCGCCCGCCCCGATATCGATGGAGACCTCTTCAACCGCGGTGACGCTGCCAAAGGACTTGGCAACATTGCGCAGCGAGATGATCGGCGCTGTCTCGGTCATGTGCCGGCCCTTTTCGGTGTGTCGTTCAGCCCCATGCGCCCGATCCAGAGTGCCACAAAAACCAGCGCAAAGCTGATCCCGAGGATCACTGTGGCCAGCGCCAGCACCGATGGAAACTCCTGCGGAAACCGCAGCTGGGTCCAGATATACATCGGCAGGGTCGGCTGTGTGCCGGACAGAAAGAACGCCATGATGAACTCGTCAAAGCTGATCGTGAAGCTCAGCAGCAGGCTGGCCACGATGCCGGGGATGACCAGCGGAAACGTCACGCGCCAAAAGGTCCACCACGCGCCCTCGCCCAGATCGGCCGACGCCTCCTCAAGCGAGCGGTCGAACCCCTCAAACCGCGGCAGCAGCGTTGCCACCGCAAAGGGCAGGCAGACGATCATATGGCCCAGACCCACGGTCCAGAGCGAGAGTGTGATGCCCAGCCGGCTGAGCAGCACCAGGAGCGCCACGCCAAAGATGATGCCCGGCACCACCAGCGGCAGCATGATGAAGGCCACGATGGCGCTTTGCCCAGGCAGCCGGCGGCGGGTGATGGCGCGCGCGGTCAGCACGCCCAGCACCGTGGAGATCACCGCCACGATCAGCCCCACCCGCAGGCTGGCGCCCAACGCCTCCCACAGCGTGTCGCGCGCCCAAAGCTCGCCATACCATTGGGTGGTAAAGCCCTCGAGCGGGAAGCGCACATAGATCGAAGCGTTGAAGCTGAACAGCGGGATGAAGAGGATCGGCAGATAGAGCACGACCAAAAACAGCACCGCATAGATCTGCAGGCCGCGGCTGGGGCGGCTGAGGGAGGAGGACGCGCTCATGCCGCGCGCTCCCGCACCAGCCGGGTGAGCAGCAGGAACACCAGCCCAAGGGCGGCAATCCAGGCCATCAGCGTGATCGACAGGGCAGCGCCCATCGGCCAGTTGTTCACCGCACCGAATTGCAGCTGGATCAGGTTGCCGATCATCGCGCCATCGGGCCCGCCCAGCAGCGCCGGGGTGATATAGTCGCCCGTGGTCGGGATGAAGATGAGGAACGAGGCCGCGATCACCCCCGGCATCGACAAGGGCAGCGTGACGCGCAGAAAGCGCCGCACCGGCCCGTCGCCCAGATCGGTCGCCGCTTCGAGCAGCGATTTGTCGATCTTTTCCAGCGAGACATAAAGCGGCAGGATCGCGAACGCCGCCCAAGCATGAGCCAGCGTGATGATCACCGCGGTCTGGCTGTAAAGCAGAAACTCCAGCGGCACCTCGATGACACCGACTGACAGAAGCGCGGAATTGATCACGCCCTCATAGCCCAGAATGACCTTCCAGGCGAAGACACGCAGAAGATAGCTCGACCAGAAGGGCAGCGTCATCAGCACCAGCCAGAGCATCTTTCGGCGGTGCACATGAAAGGCCACGTAATAGGCCATGGGGTAGCACAGCAGCACCGTGACAACGGTCGCGATGCCCGACATCTGCAGCGAGCGGAAGAGAAACGCACCGAAAATCGGCTCCTCGGGGATGCGCGCATAATTGTCCGGCACCGGTGTCATATCGAACCCGAACCCATCGCGGGTCCACAGGCTCATGGCGAGCAGGATCGCAACGGGCGCCAGGATCCCGACCGCCAGAACGATCAGCGTGGGCGAGAGACCCAGATAGCCGGCGAGGATCGGACGGCGGTGCAAAAGCGCAGACAGACGGCCGGGCCGACCGCCCGGCAGCCTGGCGACACCGCCCGACAGCCCCGGCGCCTGGCCGGGGCGCAAGGGATCACCGCTGTGCGTTTCAAGAACGGTCAACGGGTCAGAACCCGGCCTTGATCATCTCGAAGGTCTCGTTCATCCGCGTCTCCCAATCCTGGGATTGCGGGATCATGAAGTGACCGGCATCGAGGATCTTCGCCGGCTCCTTGGCCAGCCCTAGCCCGGCCAGGGTCTCATCGTCGAAATCGTCGAAGGCCTTCTTGTTGGAATGCCCATAGCCGTAATCATTGATCATGAACTTGCCGGCCTCGACGCTGAGCAGGCTGTCGACAATGTCATAGGCCCGGTCAAGATTGGGCGCGTCCTTGTGGATCATCACGCCGCACACCCAGGTCAGCGCGCCTTCCTTGGGCTGGGCAAAGCGCACCGGCACCTCTTCGGATTTCAAAAGCACGGCAGAGCTGTTCCAGGTCATCGCCGCGGCCATCTCGCCCGAGGCGAGCGCCTGTTCCAGCGTGGTGGTGTCGTCGGTATAGACACGGATCAGCGGGCGCTGTTCGCGCATCACCGCGGCGATCTTGTCAAACGCGCCGTCGCTGCCGATCTGATCGAAGGGCACACCGGCCTTGATCGCGCCGCACCACCAGGCATCGCCGCCCGAGGCCAGCGAGCCGAGCCGGCCGGCATAGCGCTGGTCCCACAGCATGTCCCAGCTCTCCTCGCCTTCCAACTCAAAGAGGTCGGTGCGGTAGGTGACCGAGGTCTGCCCCCAGTCGAACGGCGCCATCCAGGGCTTGCCGTCGGGGCCGTCATTGCCCTCCATCGCGACCAGCTCCGGCATGACATCGGGCCAGTTCGACAGGCGCGAGGTGTCGATGGGCTGGAAAAGGCCCGATTCAACCCAGCGCCGCAGGCCGGCATTGCAGGGATGCGAGACGTCGACGACAAAGCCGCCGCGCATCTTGGTCAGCGCCTCTTCGGTGCCGCCAAAGATGGCAAATTCCGGCAGCGCGCCGTTCTTGGCCTCGTACTGGCCGAACAGCTCGGCAATGTCATAGCCACCCCAGGTGAAATAGACGCCCTGACCGGTCGATGCCCGCACACGCCCGGGCAGCATCGGCGCGGTCAGCAGCCCGACACCGGCGCCGAACAATGTGCGGGTGAAGGCCCGACGGCTCAGCGCGCCGGTCCGAACCGCATTGAGGTTGTCAAGGATATCCATGTGTCTCTCCTGTCATTGCCGGCTGCGTTGACGCGCAGCCTGTTCGCCGTTGGACGGTCAGCGCCGGGTCGATCTGAGATGTCGACCTTGATTGAACGCTCGTTCAATCAGAATAGGTCGCTTTTGTCGCAGGCAAAGAGAAAAAGTGATCCGAAATGGACCCGCTCTCCGATCCGCGAGATCGCAGCGCGTGGAACGGCCAGCGCGGGCGCGCAAATTTGCTTGATTTTTCAACCGAAGCCGGCCCGGAGCCTTCAGCGCTCGGCAACCACTGTGGGGTCGAGAATATCGCGCAGAACATCGCCCAGCATGTTCAGGCCCAGCACGGTGAGCGCGATTGCAAAGCCCGGCACCAGCGCCGTCCAGGCCGCGACGTCGAGGTAATCGCGCGAGGCCTGGATCATCAGGCCCCATGACGGCGTCGGTGGCTGTGTGCCCAGCCCGAGAAACGAAAGCCCCGCCTCGGCAAGAATTGCAAAGGCCGTCGAGATGGTCGCCTGCACGATCACCGGCGGCAGAATGTTGGGCAGGATATGCCGTCGGATGATGGTTGCATGCGTCGCCCCCTGGCTTTTTGCCGCCTCGATGAAGGGCAGTGCCGCGACGCGCAGCGTCTCTCCCCGCACGATCCGCGCAAGATAGGGCGCAAAGGCCACCCCGATGGCGAGGATCGTGTTGGGCAGGTTGGGGCCCAGGATCGCCGCAATCGCCAGCGCCAGCAGCAGCACCGGAAAGCTCAGGAATGTGTCGACGATGCGCATCAGCACATTGTCGGTCCAGCCGCCGAAATAGCCCGCGATCAGGCCGATGGGCAGGCCGATCGCAATCGACAGCAGCACGGCAGAGAGCGCCAGCAAGAGCGAGGTCGAGGCCCCCAGCAGCAACCGCCACAAAAGCTCGCGGCCCAGCTGGTCGGTGCCGAAGGGATGCTCGGGCCCAGGCGGTTGCAGACGCGCGCGAACATTGATCTGGGTGGTCCATTCAAGCGGCACGAAGATCGGCGATACAATGGCCATGGCCAGGAAAACAGTGACCAGGAACAGTCCGATCAGCCCCTTGGTGGACAGAAAACTGCGCATTCAGGTCAGCCGCACGCGAGGGTCAAGCACGGTGTAAAGGATGTCCACGATCAGATTGGTCAGCATCACCACCGCGGCGATCACAAAGATGCAGGCCTGGATCAGCGGAATGTCGCGGTTCAGCAGCGCCTGATAGGTCAGCCAGCCCATGCCGGTGAAGTTGAAGAGGGTCTCAATCACGATGATCGAGCCGAAGAGATAGCCAAGCTGCAGGCCCGCCACGGTCAGCACCGGCGCAATCGCGTTGCGCAGCGCATGGCCAACGATCACCCCGCCCTCGGTCAGCCCCTTGGCGCGGCACACCCGGATGAAATCCTGGTTCATCACCTCCAGCATGGTCGAGCGGGTCATCCGCGTCAGATGCGCCATCAGCGACAGCCCAAGCGCCACGGCCGGCAGGATCGCATGCAGCACCGCCTGGCCGAAATCCTCGGTCGGCGAGGCATAGCCCGAGGAGGGCAACCAGCCCAGCCCGCGGGAAAAGACCAGGATCAGCACGATCCCCCAGAAGAAATCGGGCAGCGAGATCCCGAACAGCGCAAGGCCCGACCCCGTCGCATCCTGCCAGCGGTCGCGGTGGATCGCGCTCCACACACCAAGCGGAATGGCCAGGGTGATCGCGATCAGCAGCGACAGCAGCACAATCATCGCCGAGGCGGTGATCTTCTGGCCGATCAGCGTGGCCACCGGCTCCTTAAAGCGCAGCGAATTGCCCCACTCGCCGGTCACCATGCCGGTGATCCAACGCCCATACTGCACCACCAGCGGATCGGTGAGGCCAAGGCTCTCGCGCAGCCCGGCCAGCGCCTCGGGGTTCGACTGGGTGCCCATGATCATCGTCGCCACATCCCCGGGCAGGATGTTGGTGATGACGAAGGTCGCCACCGAGATCAAAAAGAGCGTCAGCACAAACAGTGCCAGACGTCGAACCAATGCCAGCATGAAACCCCGAGGTCAGAAGGCGAGGCGTGAGCGGGCCAGGTCGGGGGGCAAGATCAGCCTGCCCCCCGGCGCGGCCCAGTCATCCGCGTGTCGGGCGGTCGAAGATCAGCTGTTCAGCCAGACATTCTTGAATTGCAGGTTCGACCCGTTCGGATGCACCAGCTTATCAAGCCCGCCGACATTGGGCTGCGCGCCCACCGTGCCGTTGCGGAACCAGAGCACCACGTCATGGGTCTCATCCTGCACGCGCTTCTGGATGTCCTTATAGATCTGCGCGCGCTCCTCAGGGTCGACCACGCGGCGCGCCGCGGCCGTCATCCGGTCAAGCTCGGGATCCTTGATCTGGCGATAGTTGAACGCACCCTCGGAATTCCACAGCGAGTAGTAGAGGAAATCGGGCTCCCAGAGCGTGAAGAAGTTCATCATGGTGATCTCGTAATCCCGATCGACCCAGCATTGGCTGAGCCAGTCGGACCAGGAGAGCTGCTGGATCGTCGCGTTCACCCCGCCTTGGCGGAACCATTCGACCAGGATCTGCGTCGCCTCGACATGCCAGGGATAATTGGTTGTGACCTTGAAGACGACCTCAAGCTGACCCGGCGCAAACCCCGCCTCGGCCAACAGCGCCTTTGCCTTCTCGAAATCCTGCGGACGGCTGGTCAGCGCATCATTATAAGTGGGCGAGGAGGGGAAGCTGGGCGAGGCGGTGACGACCCCCTGCCCCCAGATCGCCCCATCGACCAGCACCGCCTTGTCGATCATGTAGTCGAAGGCCTCACGCACCACCTTGTTGTCGAAGGGCGGCTTGTCGTGGTTCATGTTCAGGAAGGCCCAGGAGAGCGGGAACCAGGTCAGCACCTGCAGGCTGTCATCGCCCTTGAGCGTTTCGACCCGGTCGAGCGGGATGTCGTTGATCAGGTGGAACTCGCCGGTCTGCAGGCCGGTCAGCCGCACGGTGGGCTCGGTCACCTCGCGCGACAGCACCCCGTCGAGATAGGGTGCGCCGCCCCAATACTCGGCAAACGCCTCCAGCTCCACCTCATTGCCGAACTCACGGCGGATAAAGCGGAACGGGCCGCATCCGATGGGGGTGGTGCCCTGCACATCGCCCGATCCTTCGGGCATCACGACGCCCGCGCCGTTCTCGGCCAGGCGCGACAGGAAGGGTGCGTTCACCTCGTTCATGGTGATCACAACGGTCATCTCGTCGGGCGCCTCGATCGAGGCGACATCGTTGAAGACCTCGAAATTCACCGCCCCGGTTTCGGGATTGCGGCAGCGGTTGAAGGAATAGATCACATCGGCTGCGGTCATCTCCGAGCCGTCATGAAACTTCACCCCCGAGCGCAGATTGAACGTGTAGGTGAGACCGTCCTCCGACATCTCAAAGCTCTCGGCCAGGCTCGGCACGATCTGGAAATTCTCGTCGATGGTGACGATGGCATCATGCACATTCTGCAACAGCCGACCGGTGGAGGCGGTGCCGGTCTGGTGCATGTCGAGGTTCTGCGTCGTCTCCGAATGCCCCCAGATCAGCACGCCGCCGCGCTGCGGCGCGCCTTGTGCATGCAGCCGCGACGGGCCGAGACCGAATCCGAACCCGGCTGCACCGACCAAAGCCGTGGTGGTCGTGAGGAATTCCCTGCGTTTCATTGCGACTCTCCTGTCGTCAGCGCGGCCCATTTTTTAGGCGTCGGCGTCGTTTTGGCGGTTGAACGGGCATCAGTATGGTTAACGCGCAAAAGAGAGGCTAGTGTTTTTGCAGGGGCGCGGCATCACGCTGCCCAAAAGCCGTCGATCCGGCGCAATTTGCGGAGGCTGAACGATCATTGGGCAAACCGATACCGATGCGCCGGCGCTGCTGAGCGTACGGGATCTGCAGGTTCGGTTCCGCACCGCGCAGGGGATCGTGCGGGCGGTCAACGGCATGAGCTATGATCTGCGGGCGGGCGAAACGCTGGCGATCGTGGGCGAAAGCGGGTCGGGCAAATCGGTCTCCTCGCTCGCGCTGATGGGGTTGCTGCCGCCCCGCATCACCGAGGTGACCGCCGGCAGCGCGATGTTCGAGGGCCAGGATCTGCTGACCCTGCCCGAGGCGGCGCTGCGCGACATTCGCGGCAATGCGATCTCGATGATCTTTCAGGAGCCGATGACCTCGCTTGACCCGGTCATGACCGTGGGACGGCAAATCGCCGAGACGATCGTGATCCACCAGGGCAAAAGCCGGGGCGCTGCACTGGCCGAGGCGGTCAAGGCGCTGGAACTGGTCCGCGTGCCGGAGGCCGCGCGGCGGGCGCGGCAATACCCGTTCCAGCTCTCGGGCGGGCTGCGCCAGCGGGTGATGATCGCCATGGCCATGGCCTGCAACCCCAAGATCCTGATCGCCGATGAACCGACCACGGCGCTTGATGTCACGATACAGGCGCAAATCCTCAACCTGATGGATGATCTGCGGGCCGAGATCGGGGCTGCGATCCTGCTGATCACCCATGATCTGGGCGTGGTGGCCGAGATGGCCGACCGTGTGGTGGTGATGTATGCGGGCGCCGTGGTGGAACGTGCGCCGGTCAAGGCCCTCTTCGAGGCACCGCGCCACCCCTACACCGCCGGGCTTTTGGGATCGGTGCCGCGGCTTTTCTCCTCGCTCGACAGTGCCGATGCACCGCATCTGCAGGAGATCCAGGGCACCGTGCCCTCGATGCGCGATGAGATCGTCGGCTGTGCCTTTGCGCCCCGCTGCCCGCTGGCCAGCGACCGCTGTCGGGCCGAGGCGCCGCCGGTCACCGATCTGGGCGGCGGGCGCGAAACCGCCTGCTGGGAACATGCGCGCGTTGCCGAGGCAAGCTATGCCTGAGCCTGTGCAAGAGCGGCGTGGCGAGGTGGTGCTGGAGGTCACGGATCTGGAAAAGAGCTTCCCGGTCCGTCAGGGCATCTTTTCCGGGGGCGGGCTGGTGCGCGCGGTGGCCGGCATCACCTTCAGCCTGCACCGGGGCGAGACCCTGGGCGTGGTCGGCGAGTCCGGCTGCGGCAAGACCACCCTGGGCAAGACGGTGATGCGGCTGCTCACCCCCGATGCGGGGCGCATCCGGCTTAAGGGCCGCGACATCACCTCGGCGCGCGACGCGGTGCTGCGCCAGGGCCGGCGCGACATGCAGATGGTCTTTCAGGATCCCTTCTCCTCGCTCGACCCGCGGATGAGTTGCGGGCGCATCGTCTCGGAACCCCTGGAGATCCACGGCCTCGTCACAGCCGCCGATCGCAGGGCAAAGGTCGAGGAGATGTTTGCCCAGGTCGGTCTGCGCGCCGATCAGATCGACCGCTATCCGCATCAGCTGTCGGGCGGGCAGCGCCAGCGGCTCGGGCTCGCGCGGGCATTGGCGCTGGAACCGGCGGTGATCGTGGCCGATGAGCCGGTCTCGGCGCTGGATGTCTCGGTCCAGGCCCAGGTTCTCAACCTGATGATGGCGCTTCAGCGGCGCAAGCAGCTCGCCTATCTCTTCATCTCGCATGATCTGGCGGTGGTCGAGCATATCTCGGACCAGGTGGCGGTGATGTATCTGGGGCGGATCGTGGAAATCGCGCCCAAACGCACGCTTTTTGCAAACCCGCGGCACCCCTATACCGAGGCGCTGCTGTCGGCAGTGCCGCGTCCGCGGCCCGATACCGGGCGCGCCCGGGCGATTTTGACCGGCGATGTGCCAAGTCCGGTCAACCCGCCCGCGGGCTGTGCGTTTCACCCCCGCTGCCCGATTGCCACCGAGATCTGCCGGAGCGAGATCCCAACCCTTGCCCCGCTTGCCAATGGCCAGCGCGTGGCCTGCCATCTGCGCGCGCCTGCCGGCCTGCCGGCAGACGCCCCGGCCTGACCCTCACTCCAGGTCCGGCCGCTCGCCTGCCACATCGAGGGCCGCCTCAAGCCGCCGCCCGAACCCGACCAAGCGGGCCTCGTCGAAGAGCCCCGCCCAGAGCGAAATGCCCTGGGGCACCCGCCTTGGCGCCGCGTCAGGCACCGGCTCGTCGAGCCGCAGCGCCCCGTCCTTGAGCGACGGGTCGTCGCGGGCCGGCAGATCGGCAAAGCCCGCGCGCAGATGCAGGCAGGGATGGCCGGTGAAATTGCTGGCCACCAGCATCGGGCTGGTTGCGAACGGGCCGATCATCAGATCGACCTCGGCGAAAACCGCATCGAGCGCCTGCATCGCGCGATAGCGCAGCCGGTCGGCCTGCACCATATCGACGGCCGAGAGGAATCGCGCCTTGCGGAAGGTGTTGGGCCAGGCACCGGCGGTCTGCCAGACCAGCATGTCGTCGCGATCGCTCAGCGTGAGCTCCTCAAATGCGGCCGCCGCCTCGGCATAGAGGATCGAAAAGAGCGCGCCCCAGGGCAGGTCGGGAAGGGTCAGTTCGACCAGGTCAACCCCCAGCCCGCGCGCAGCCTCCAACGCCGCTCGGTCGATCTCGGTCGCCCCCGCGCCCGCCTCGAACGCCTCGGGCAGATAGCCCAGCCGCAGCCGTTCACTGCCGGCCTGCGGGTCAAACCCGAACGGCATGTCAATCGAGGCCCGGTCGGCCGGATCGCCGCCATTGATGGCCTGAAGCACCAGCGCGCAGTCTTCGACGCCGCGGCAGATCGGGCCGATCTTGTCGAGCGACCAGCACAGCGCCATGGCGCCGGCCCGGCTGACCCGGCCGAAAGTCGGGCGCAACCCTGTCGTGCCACAGCGCTGCGAGGGCGAAGTGATCGAGCCCAGGGTCTCGGTGCCGATCGAAAACCCGCACAGACCCGCCGCGGTTGCCGAGGCCGAGCCTGCCGAGGAGCCTGACGCGCCCTCCTGAATGTTGAACGGATTGCGGGTCTTGCCGCCAAACCAGATATCGCCATAGGCAAGCGCGCCCAGCGTGGTCTTGCCCAGCAGCACCGCGCCGGATCGGCGCAGCATGGTGACGATGCGCGCGTCCCCCTCCGGCACCCGGTCCCTGAACGGCGTTGCACCCCAGCTCGTCGTGATGCCGGCGGTGTCAAAAAGATCCTTCAGCCCATAGGGCATGCCATGCAGGGGGCCCAGCCACACACCCGCGGCAAAAAGCTGGTCGGCCGCGGCCGCTTCGGCGCGCGCAAGCTCGGGCGTCACGGTCACAAAGCACTCGAGCGCGGCCGCATGGCGCGCGATACGGTCCAGATAGATCTCGGTCAGGCGCAGGCTGGTGAGCTGGCCGGCCTTGAACCAGGCCGCCAGCGCGGTCAGCGGGGCAAAGGCGATATCGGTGTCATCCGATGGCAGGGGGCCGGGGTCAGGCAAGGCCCAGTGGCCGCGCGCCGGCTGACGCGGCGGCGCGAACCCGGCCAGGCGGGGATCGAAGCGCGAGGCCATCGGCAGGTCGTTGGGAAACGCTGACTGGCGGCGCAGCACGGCACCGGCGATCTGTCCTTCGAGATTGTCGAGCATCTGCGCCCGCTCTTCGGGTGTGTAGCGAACCCCCATGATCGTCTCGGCCGCTTCGATCGCCGCCAGCGTCAGCTCCGCCATGCCGTCCCCCTATCGCCCTTTTCGGGCCGCCGCTCCTGCGCCGCGACACCCATAATTTGTTGTCCAAGCGGCGCGTCTGCGCAAGGCGCCCAAGCAGCGCGTTTGCGCAAGGCGCGGGCCCTTCCGCGCCATGCCCGGTGGCGGGCCGTCGGCGGGTGCCACAATGATCCTCAATCTTGCCACAAACCACCCCGGATTGCGGGCATGTTCCGCCACAATTCTTGGTCATCTCCCTTTTGTGCGGCGTTGTGTGCACAGGGGTCGGTTTGCGTGTCTCCCCCCTTCTGCTGCGGGCGCGGAGCGCAGTCTGCCGGCCTGCCGGCGCCAGGTCATGGCCTGCCTCCGCTCCCCGATCTCTTTCAGCGCTTTTCAGGGCCGCTTTGGCCCGCGCGCCTGCGCATTTTTGCGGGCGCCGTGACGCAGCTTGAGCTGTTGATAAATCTATTGAACTGAGCCCGAGCCCCGCGCATGGTTTGCCGAAGGGGGACGAATGGCATCATCCAACGCGATCCAATTCGGCGGCATGGCAACGCATGCGCTCATGGCCCGGGCCGCGGCTGTGCGCGATCTGGCCTGGGGCCGGCAGGTGACCTACTCGCGAAAGGTCTTCGTGCCGCTGACCAATATGTGCCGCGACACTTGCGGATACTGCACCTTCGTCAAGCACCCCCGGGATCCGGCCGCGCAGATCATGACGCCCGATCAGGTTCTGGCGGTCGCGCGGCGGGGCGAGCGGACGGGCTGCAAAGAGCTGCTCTTCAGCCTCGGCGAGAAGCCCGAACTGCGGTATGAGGAGGCGCGCGCCGGCCTGGCGCGGCTGGGCTATGCGCGGATGACCGACTATCTGGCCGATATGTGCGCGCTGGTGCTGTCGGAAACCACGCTGCTGCCACATGTCAATGCCGGCACCCTGACCGAGGCGGAGATCGACCGGCTGAAGCCCGTCGCAGCCTCGATGGGCATGATGCTGGAGACGGTGAGCCGGCGCCTGTCCCGGGCCGGCGGGCCGCATTTCGCCTGCCCCGACAAGACGCCCGCGCAACGCCTGCGCACGCTGGAGCGGGCGGGCGCCAAGGGCGTGCCCTTCACCACCGGCCTTTTGATCGGCATCGGCGAGACCTGGGAGGAGCGTATCGACGCGCTGCATGCCATCAACGCCGCGCATCGGCGCCATGGCCATATTCAGGAGGTGATTGTCCAGAACTTCCAGCGCAAGCCGGACATCGCGATGGCCGCGCATCCCGAGCCGACGCTCGATGACATGCTGCGCACAATCGCCGTCGCCCGGCTGATCCTCGACCCGGAGATCAGCCTGCAGGCGCCGCCCAATTTGCACCAGCGCCACATCGCCTATCTCGATGCGGGCATCAATGATTGGGGCGGGATCAGCCCGGTGACCATCGACTTCATCAACCCCCAGCATGCCTGGCCCGAGCTGCGCGCGCTGGCGCAAAGCTGTGCTGCGGCGGGCTTTGCGCTGACCGAGCGGCTGACCGTCTATCCGCGGTTTGTCGCGGCGCAGGGATCGGATCTTGAGCCGCCCCTCACCGCCCGGATCCGTGCCATGGCGCGGGCCGACGGGCTGGCGCGCGACCAGCATCTGGAGGCGGCCGGATGACCGCGACCGGGCACAGCTTTGCACGCCGCCGCACCGTCGAGCTGCAAAGCAAGCTGGAGGCGGCGCGCCCCGCGATCTGGCGCATCCTGAACCGCGCGCTTCTTGGCAGGGAGATCAGCGCCAGCCAGGCCGTGACGCTTTTTGACACGCGCGACGGCGACCGTGCCGCCGATAGGGACGCGATTTATGCAACCGCCGACGCCCTGCGTGCGCGCGCCAATGGCGATGCGGTCAGCTTTGTTGTCAACCGGAACATCAACTTCACCAATATCTGCTACATGGGCTGCCGGTTCTGCGGCTTTGCCAAGCGCATCGAGGATCAGGGCGCGGAATGGCTCGCTCCCGCTCAGGTCGTCGCGCGGGCGCAGGAGGCCTGGGATCGCGGCGCGACCGAGGTCTGCATTCAGGGCGGGCTGCACCCCAAACTGTCGGGCAGCCAGTACCGCGCCATGGTTCTGGCGCTCAAGGCCGCGCTGCCGGACATGCACATCCACGCCTTCTCGCCCTTTGAGATCTGGTACGGCGCGCAGAAATCGCAGATGAGCTACCGCGCCTTCCTGCAGGATCTCAAAGACTGCGGACTGGGGTCGATGCCCGGCACAGCGGCCGAGATCCTCGACACCGAGGTGCGCAAGAAGCTCACCAAGAACAAGCTCAGCGCCGAGCAATGGGTGGAGATCATCCGCACCGCCCATGAGCTCGGCATCCGGTCCAGCGCCACGATCATGTATGGCCATGTCGATGGGCCCCAGCACTGGGCGGCGCATCTTGCACTTCTGCGCGACATCCAGCGCGAGACCGGCGGCTTTACCGAGCTTGTCCCGCTCAGCTTCGTGCACAGCGACAGCCCGCTTTACACCGCAAGCCCCGATACGGTGCGCCCGGGCCCGACGATGCATGAGGTCGACCTGATGCACGCCGTGGCCCGGATCATGCTGCATGGGCATATCGACAATATTCAGGTGAGCTGGACCAAGCTGGGGGCCGAGCGCGCGCGCCAGATGCTGTCACGCGGCGTGAACGATCTGGGCGGGACGCTGATGAATGAGAGCATCTCGCGCGCGGCAGGCGCACGGCATGGCCAAGAGATCACCGGCCGCGAGCTTTGCGACATCATCCGCTCGGCCGGGCGCGTGCCGGTGCGCCGCTCCACGCTTTACAATCGGGTGGAGGTCTATCGGGACCATGACCCCATCGACCTTGCGCCGCTTGTGCCCCGGGGGGCGGAGGATCCGCTCGATTTCCTCAAGATGTTCCCGGAGCGGGCAGGATGATCCGCGTTACGCTTCTGGCCGGCGGCGTGGGCGGCGCCAAGATGGCCGAGGGCTTTGCGGCCCTCGACACTGTCGCGCTGAGCGTGATTGGCAATGTTGCGGATGACGAGGCGTTTCACGGGCTCTGGGTATCGCCCGATATCGACACGCTGCTCTACACGCTGTCGGGCCGGATCAACCGCGACCAGGGCTGGGGTGTGGCCGATGAGGGCAGGCGCGCGCTCGACACGCTCAGCGAGCTGGGCGCACCGAACTGGATGTTTCTGGGCGACCGCGATTTCGGCCTGCACATCTATCGCACCGAGCGGCTGCGCCGGGGCGACCGGCCGAGCGCCATCACCGCCGACATCGCGCGCCGCTTTGGCATCGCGGCAAAGATCGCGCTGCCCACCGATGACCGCGTTCAGACCCGGGTGCGCTGTGCTGCCGGATGGCTGAGCTTTCAGGAGTATTTCGTGCGCGAGAAATGCGCGCCCGAGGTGCTTGAGCTGCGCTATGAGGGGATCGAGACCGCAACGGTGACGCCAGCCGCGCTGGAGGCGATCGCAACCGCCGATCTGATCGTCATCGCCCCCTCGAACCCGCTGGTCAGCATCGCGCCGATCACGCAACTGCCAGGCATGGCCGCCGCCCTTGCCGAGGCGTCGGCACCGGTCTTTGCGGTGTCGCCCCTGATCGCGGGCAAGGTCGTCAAAGGCCCGGCCGACCGCATGATGGCAAGCCTGGGCCATCGCGCAGATGCGGTCGGGGTGGCCGATCTTTACGCAGGGCTTGCCGGGGATGTCCTGATCGACACGGCCGATGCCGGCCTTGCCGCCGAGATCTCCGCGCGTGGGCTGCGCCCGCATGTCACCGACATTCTGATGCCCGATGCGGCCGGAAAGGCCCGGTTGGCGCGCGAAATCCTGGCGCGCGCCGGGCAGCATATGGGCGGGCGTGCCGCATGACCCGCACGCTGATCACCGTGCCGATGAAGGCGCTGGGCGGCTCGAAGACCCGGCTGTCGGGCCATATCAGCGACATGCAGCGCGACCGGCTGGTTCGGCTTCTCTACCGCCGCACCCTGGCCTTCCTCCAGCCCGTCGCCCGCGCCGGCAGAGCGGACCTTGCCGTGGTGACGGCCAGCCCCGAAGCGGCCGCCCTGGCCGCCGCGCATGGCTTTGCGGTGATCGACGAGCCCCAGAGTGCCGGTCTCTGCGGCGCGGCCCAGCGGGCGGCCGCATGGGCGGTCGCGGCCGACTATGATCGCCTGTGCATTCTGCCTGCCGATCTTGCCGCGCCTTTGGAAGGCGATCTCGACCGGCTGCTTTCCTGCAAGGCGGACATGGTCCTCTGCCCCTCGACCGATCGTGGCACCAATGCGCTGCTTCTCTCGCCGCCCGATGCGATCCGCTTTCGCTATGGCCCACACTCGACCCTGCGCCATCTGGAGGAGGCCAAGGCGCGCGGCCTTGACGCAGTGGTCCTGCCCTTGGACAGTCTGAGCTTTGACATCGACACCGCCACTTGCCTCACCCGCGCGATGGCCGAGGTGCCGGCATTTGCGGAGCTGCGGGCGTGAGCGTGGGTGTGAGCCTTGCGGCGATCCCCGGCGTCCCGGACATTCGGCCCGGCGACGACCTGGCCCGCGTCCTGGCCGACAGCCTGGATGCATCCGGCGGCCTGCGCGATGGCGACATTCTGTGCATTGCCCACAAGATCGTCTCGAAGGCCGAGGGCAACATCGTCGATCTGGGCAGCGTGACCCCATCGCAAAAAGCCCGCAGCCTAGCGGGCGAGCTCAACAAGAACCCCGCAAAGGTCGACGTGATCCTGGGCCAGACGGCGCGCGTGGTGCGGGCCTTCAAGCGGGCCGAGCAATCCGAAGGCACCCTGATCTGCGAGCATCGGCTGGGCTTCATCTCGGCCAATGCGGCGGTTGACGAATCCAATGTCGGGGGCGAGGGCCACGTCATCACCCTGCCCGACGATCCCGACGCGAGCGCCCGGCGCCTGGGCCGCAGCCTGGAAGAGCGGTTCGGCGTCACGATCGGGGTGGTGATCACCGACACGTTCGGGCGGCCCTGGCGGCTGGGGCAGGTCAATGTCGCGATCGGGCTTTACCGCGTGCCGGCCAAAACCTCGGATATCGGCGCGCGCGATGCCTGGGGACGGCCGCTTTCGGTCACCGAGCCCGCCTTCAGCGACGAGCTTGCCGCGGCCTCCGGCCTGGTCGTCGCCAAATCCGCCAAAACGCCGCTGGTCCGGATCCGCGGCCTGGGCTGGACCCCGCATGACACCACCAGTGCGCGCGACATTCTGCGCGCGGGCCATGAGGATATGTTTCGATGACACTCGCCATAATCGGTGGAACCGGCCCGCAGGGACAGGGGCTCGCGCTGCGCTTTGCCCGCGCCGGGCTGCCCGTTGCCCTGGGCTCGCGGGATGCGGCCCGCGCCGCCGAAATCGCCGCGGAACTGGCGGCAAAACTGCCCGAGGGCAGCGCCCCGATCACCGGCCATGACAATGCCGACGCGGTGGCCGCGGCCGAGGAGATGGTGATCCTCGCCGTGCCCTGGTCGGGGCATAACGCGACCCTTGCCGCCATCAAGGACGGTCTGGCGGGCAAAATCCTCGTCGATATCGTGGTGCCGCTGAAGGAGGGCGACGCCAAGAAGGTCGACATGCCGCCCGAGGGTTCGGCCACCGAAGCCGCCCAGGCTCTGCTTGGCCCGGATGTGCCGGTGATGGGCGCGCTGCACAATGTCTCGGCCCACACGCTCAATGACCTCGACGCGGCGATCAATTGCGACGTTCTGGTCTGCGGCAACGGGCTGGAGCCGCGCAAGAAGGTCATGACGCTGGTCGAGACGCTGGGCGTGCGCGCCTATAATGCCGGCGATGCCGAGGCCGCGCGCTGCATCGAGGCGATCACGCCCATCCTGATCCGCATCAACATCTCAAAGGCCGTGCCGTTCAGCCATGCGGGCATCCGCATCTGGCCGCCCGGACACTGACGACACCCAAGGCGCATCTGGACCAAATCGGAGGCTCGACAATGGAATTCGGCATTACGTTCAAAGGCTTCATGGAGCCCGATCGCGCCCGCAGGCTGGTTGCGCAGGCCGAGGAGGCGGGGTTTTCGTATTGCTGGTTCTACGACAGCCACATTTTGTGGCGCGAAAGCTACCCGGCCATGGCGATGTGCATGGAACACACCAAGACCATGCGCTTTGGCCCCTGCGTGACCAACCCCAACACCCGCGAATGGTCGGCCGCCGCCTCGCTGTTCGGCAGCCTGGCGCTGCAATCGGGCGGGCGGTTTGACATCGGGGTCGGGCGTGGCGACAGCGCTGTGCGGGTGATGGGCCGCAAGCCGGCGCTCCTGAAAAAGATGGATGAGTTCATCGATGTGGTCAAAGGCCTGGTGCGCGGTGAGGAGCGTCAATATGGCGACGTGCCCAACCCGATCCAGTTTCCCTGGTCGACCGGCTATGAGCTGCCGGTCTGGGTGGCCGCCTACGGCCCCAAGGCG
>JBCBKN010000039.1:0-17309 GCA_038521775.1 Pseudomonadota bacterium
CCGGGTTCGGCTGGAATCGGTGCAAAACGCCATCGAGCAGGCCGAGGCCGCAGCCGATGCGATGCTGGGCAAGGAGGTCACCTATGACCCGATGCCCTGGTTCTGGTCCGACCAATACGATGTCAAGCTCCAGATCGCCGGGCTCAATCAGGGTCATGACCATATCGTGACCCGACCCGGTGCACGCCCGGGGACGCTGTCGGTCTGGTACTTTGCGAACGGGGCGCTGATCGCGGTCGATGCCATGAACGACCCCAGGGCCTATATGACGGGAAAACGCTGGCTGGAGGCCGGGCAGAGCCCCGACCCGGCCCGCCTCGCTGACCCAGAACAAGACTTAAAGACAGCTCTGTGACGGGATTGTCAGGCAATTGCGGACAATAAATCCGCGCTTTGCGCTCTTTACCCCTGCGCAGACGGCGCCATATCTGGCCCACAAACCTCGTGACAGGAGAGAGAAATGCGCCTGACCCTCGCCGCGGCCATCTTCAGCCTCGCAGTGCCGGCCTATGCAGACACCTTCGTGCCCGATCCGGGCCATACCGAGGTCCTGGTGGCCTGGAACCATGCCGGGTTCTCCATCCAAACCGCAAAATTCCACCAGGTTGAGGGCACGCTGGAGCTCGACCAGGACAATATCGAAGCGGCCAAGGCAGATTTCACCGTTGCCGTGGCCAGCGTCGATACCGGGGTCGAGGCCTTTGACGGGCATCTGCAGGGCGGCGATTTCTTTGACGCCTCCTCCTATCCCTCGGTGACCTTCGTCTCCACCGGCATCGAGATGACGGGAGAGAAGACCGCCAAGATCACCGGCGATCTGACCATGAAGGGTGTGACCAACCCGGTCATCTTCGATGTGACCATCCACAATATCGGCGATCACCCGGTCGGCCAGTTCTTTGACTATTACAAGGGCACCTGGGTGGGGCTGACCGCGACCGCGACCATCAAGCGCTCGGAGTTCAATATGGCCGCGATGATCCCGGTCGGTTCGGACGAGATCGAGATCACCATCAATTCCGAGATGAAGGCGCAGTGACCGGGCCGGTTGCCCGCAAGAGGGTGACCCAGGTCTCGCCATAGCGCCGTTGATCCAGCGGATCCGCCCAGTCGGGCGGGTCCTGCGGCGCCGCTTCCTCCCAGACGATCAGCGCGTCGGGCGCGAGCCAGCCCCCGTCGCGGGCCGAGGCAAGGGCAGCACTGCCCAGGTCGCGCCCATAGGGCGGGTCGAGAAAGACCAGATCGAAGGGCGCGCCGCGGCAGGGGCCAAGACGGGTGGCGTCGCGCCGCCAGATCTTCACCTGCCCGGTCAGGCCCAGCGTTTCGGCATTGGTCCGGATCAGGCCGCGCGCCACCGCTCCATCATCGATGAAAACCGCACTCGCCGCCCCGCGCGACAGCGCCTCCAGCCCCAGCGCGCCGGTGCCGGCAAAAAGATCAAGCACGCGACAGGTTTCGGGCGGTGGCGGCGCGCGAAACCCGCCATGGGCCAGCAGGTTGAAGAGCGCCTCGCGCACACGATCCGAAGTGGGGCGCAATCGGGCCGCGGGATCGCCCGGGCCGGGATCAGCCAGCCTGGTGCCGCGAAACCGCCCGCCCACGATCCGCATCAGACGATCCTTGGGTCCGCAAGCACCCCGCCCCAGCCTGGCGGAGGGGGCGTGGGCCGGACCAGCCGCCCGCCGGCCTCACAGAACGGCGTCAAGCGCATCGATCAGCCGCGCGATCTCGTCTTCATGGGAGTAATGCGTGAAGCTCAGCCGCAGCACGCCGTGATCGGGATCGACCCCCATCGCGCGCAGCACCCGCACGGCGTAAAAATCGCCGCCCCCGGCCATGATGCCATGGGGCGCAAGAGCTGTGGCAAGCTCGACCCCGGGCCGGGCATGCGCGATCGCAACTGTGGGTGCCCGGCCCCGGGCCGTTTCGGGGCCCAGGATCCGCAGGTCATTGCGGCCCCGCAGCGCGGCCAGGAGCGGTTCGAGCAGGGCCTCCTCCCGCCCGCGCATCAGATCATGCACCGCCGCACCACGCTCGGCCGGGCCGGCCACGCCCGCAACATGCCGGGCATAAAGTGCGTCGACATAATCGGCCATGCCGGCGCAGGCGGCGATCTGGGCATGGTCGGGCCCGGCCGGCGTGAACCGCTTCTCCCGCGCGCCGGCATTGAAGAAATGCCCCTGATTGGGCAAACGGTCGGCCAGCGCCCGGCGCACCACCATCAGCCCTTGATGCGGCCCATAGGTTTTGTAGCTGGAAAAGAGATAGATGTCGGCGCCCAGCGCCGCGACATCGGGAAAGCCATGCGGCGCGTAGGAGACACCATCGACGCAGACCACCGCACCGGCTTCATGTGCCATGGCAGAAATTGCGGCGACATCGTTGATTTCGCCCACAATGTTTGAGCAATGCGGGAAGGCGACCAGTGCCACCTTCGCATCGAGCAGCCCTGCCAGATCGGCCGGGTCGAGATGACCCGTCTCCGGATCGACCCGCCATTCGCGGATCTCGACCCCCGCCTCGGCCAACCGCCGCCAGGCGCCGGAATTGGCCTCATGATCCTGGTCGGTGACGATGATCGCCGCGCCCGCCGGCAGCATCTGGGCAAAGGCCCGGGCCAGAACATAGGTATTCTGGGTGGTCGAAGGGCCGAAGGAGAGCTCATCCGCCTCCACATTCAGCAGGGCCGAGAGCCGGCTGCGCGCCTCGTCCATCTCCGCCCCGCCCGCGGCCGAGGCGGCATAGGGCGCATAGGGCTGCACCTTTCGGGCGGTGTAGAACCGGGTCAGCCGGTCGATGACCTGGCGGCAGGCATAGGACCCGCCGGCATTCTCGAAAAACGCCTGACCGGCCAGGCTGGGCTCGGCAAAGGCCGGGAATTGCGCGCGCACGAAACCGGCGTCGAGCATCACCTCTTCTCCCAAAACTCGCGCAACAGCGCTTGGGTCGCGTCCGGATGGGTGACCGGGCTGAGATGCCCTGCCCCGGCAAGCGTCTCGCGCCGCGACTGCGGAACATGCCGGTGGATCAGATCGCATACCGCAATGGCAGGCGGCTGCGTCAGCGCGCCCGACACGACCATCACCGGCATGGTCAGCGCGTCCAGATCCGCAAGCGTCACCTGGCCCGGCGGAGTGTCGGTGACCATCGCGAAATCGGCCGACAGATGGCGCAGGCATTGCGCGGCATAATCCTGGCCCTTGGCATCCATGCTGTCGAACTTGCCCTGCATGCCCCAGGCCTCCATGAAGGCCCGGGCGCCGGTATGGTAATCGCCCGATGCAACCGCGGGCAGCACATCGACCATCGTGGCGGCATTGGCCTCAAAGGCCTCGGGCGCGGCATCGCGCAACAGGTGAAACCAGACCGGCTCGATCAGCGTCAGGCTGGCGACCAGGTCCGGCGCCTCCAGCGCCAGCCGTCCCAGCACCGCGCCGCCCAGCGACAGGCCCACCAGATGCACCGGCGCATCGACGGTCTGCGCCACCGCCCGGCAGCCTGCCACGGCATGGCGTTGCAGCGAAGCGCCCTCGGGCGGGGCGTCGGAGCGGCCATGGGCCGGCATATCCGGCGCCATGACGTGGAAATCGGGGCTTAGCGCCTCGATCACCGGTTTCCACAGGCCCGAATGCGCCAGTGAACAATGGGCAAGCATCACCGGCGGCCCGTTGCCTGCGGCGCGCCAGTGAAGGTTATGGCCGGCGACGGCCAGCTCTGGCATCAGAGGCGGCCTGCCAGATGCGCATCGAGCTGGTCGAACCGGTCCTGCCCCCAGAACACCGCATCAGTGTCGACAACATAGGTCGGAGCGCCGAACACGCCGGCCTCCAACGCCATTTGGGTGTTCTTTTCATAGGTCTCAGCGCCGGTCAGCATGCCGCTGTCGGCGAGGCTGGGGTCAAAGCCGTTCGCGGTCAGGATCTCGCGCAGCACCGCATCATCGGCAATATCGCGCTCTTCGGCCCAACAGGCGCGCAGCACGGCATGGGTGAGCGCACCGACATCCCCACCCGCCTCTTGCGCCGCGATGATCATGGCCGATGAGGGCACGGGGTTTGCGGGCCAAAAGGCCGGCTGCGGGTTGACCGGCATGTCCGCCATCTTTGCACAGCGGGCGATGTCGATCAGACGGTGCGCCTGGCGGTTCGGGTGGCGCTTGGGCGGGGGCGGCGTGCCGACGGCTTCAAACACTTTCATCAGGTTCATCGGCCGATAGGTGATCGTGGCCCCGTGTTTGGCGGCGATCTCTTCCAGCCCCATCCCGGCCAGATAGGTGTAGGGCGAGATGGTCACGAAGTAATAGTCGATATGCGCCATGGCCGGCCTCCTCCTGCCCCTGTGGCCCCGGTAAACGCTGCCCGGCACCAGGGGCGTTCTTTTGCTGAGCAATCCTGCAAAAAGCAGCCGCGCCCCCCCTTTGCAACCCCCGCTGGCCAATCTCCCATCGCCATTCCCGGAACCGTCAGCTTTGCGGGACGGTGGCTTTGCAACCCCCGCCGGGGGGTGCTAAGCACCCCGCCATCCCCGCAGCGACCGAAGGGCGGCCGCCGATGAAATCCGACATTCCCCTCAAACTGATCGCCGGCAATGCCAATCCGCGGCTGGCCGAGGCGATCACCCGCCGCATGACCGTCTATCGCGGCGCGCCGGTAGGTCTGGTCAGCGCGCGGGTCGAGCGGTTCAACGATGGCGAGATCTTCGTCGAGGTGTTCGAGAATGTGCGCGGCGAGGACATGTTCATCCTGCAATCGACCTCGAACCCGGCCAATGACAACCTCATGGAGCTGCTCATCATCACCGATGCGCTGCGCCGCTCCTCGGCCACGCGGATCACCGCGGTGGTGCCCTATTTCGGCTATGCCAGGCAGGACCGGCGCACCAAGTCGCGCTCACCCATTTCGGCCAAGCTGGTGGCCAACCTGATCACCCAGGCGGGGATCAACCGGGTTCTGACCGTCGATCTGCATGCCGCCCAGATCCAGGGCTTCTTCGATGTGCCGGTGGACAATCTCTATGCCTCGCCGGTCTTTGCGCTCGACATCAAGCACCGCTTTCCGGATCTCGACGAGATCACCATCGTCTCGCCCGATGTCGGCGGGGTGGGCCGCGCGCGCGAGCTGGCAAAGCGCATCGGCGCGGGGCTTGCGATTGTCGACAAGCGCCGCTCGCGCCCCGGCGAGGTGGAGAGCGTGACGATCATCGGCGATGTGCGCGACCGGATCTGCCTGATCGTGGACGATATCGTCGACACGGCCGGCACGCTCACCGCCGGGGCCGAGCTTTTGATCGAGAACGGCGCCAAGGAGGTGCATGCCTATATCACCCATGGCGTGCTGTCCGACCCGGCGGTGGAGCGTGTGTCGGGCTCGGCGCTCAGCTCGCTGGTCATCACCGATTCGATCGAGCAGCCGGAGTTTGTGCGCAAGACCCCCAATATCCGCACCGTGCCGCTGGCGCCGCTGCTGGCCCAGGCGATCCTGAACATCTCCAACGGCGCGTCGGTGTCGATGCTGTTTCAGGAGGAGACGCTGGCCCCGATTTACGAGGCGTTCTATCCCATCGACTGACGGGCGCGGGCGACTGGCCCGAGACCCGCCGCCCAAGGCATGCCGCCCCAGGCGGTGCGGGTTCAGCCGATCTGGCCGGCCAGAACCCTGATGTCGTTGAGGCGCAGGGCCAAGGCGGTGCGCATCTCCTCGCCCGCCGTTTCGACGGCCTTTTCCGCCTCGGCGGCAAGATCGTCGAGCATGGCGCGGGTGACATCCTTGCGCGGCACGGCCCGCTCGGCCAGCACCGAAATGCCGGCCTCCGAGATCTCGGCAAACCCGCCGGTGACGAAGAACTCTTCCGCCTCGGCCCCGCCGGACACCTGCACATAGCCGGGCCGCAGTGTGGTCAGAAACGCGGCATGGCCGGGCATGGCGGTCAGATCGCCCTCCACCCCCGGCACGGTCACCGCATCGGCCTCGCGCGAGGCAAGGAGCCGCTCGGGCGAGACGAGATCAAACTGCATCGGCATCGGCCGGTCCCCCTCAGGCCGCGGCGGCCAGCTTCTCGGCCTTGGCCACGACGGATTCGATGTCACCGACCATGTAGAAGGCGGCCTCCGGCAGATGGTCGAACTCGCCCGCACAGACCCGCTTGAAGCTGTCGATGGTCTTTTCCAGCGGCACCTGAATGCCGGGCGAGCCGGTGAAGACCTCGGCCACATCGAAGGGCTGGGAGAGGAAGCGCTGGATCTTGCGGGCCCGCGCCACGGTCAGCTTGTCTTCCTCGGAAAGCTCGTCCATGCCCAGGATCGCGATGATGTCCTGCAGCGATTTATAGCGCTGCAGCGTGGTCTGCACCTGGCGGGCCACCTGGTAATGCTCCTCGCCCACCACACCGGGATCGAGGATCCGCGAGGTGGAATCGAGCGGGTCCACCGCCGGATAGATCCCCAGCTCGGAGATCGCACGGCTGAGCACGGTGGTCGCATCAAGGTGGGCAAAGGAGGTTGCCGGCGCGGGGTCGGTCAAGTCATCGGCCGGCACATAGATCGCCTGCACCGAGGTGATCGAGCCCGATTTGGTCGAGGTGATCCGCTCCTGCAGCGCGCCCATATCGGTGGCGAGCGTCGGCTGATAGCCCACCGCCGAGGGGATGCGGCCCAGAAGCGCCGAAACCTCCGACCCCGCCTGGGTGAAGCGGAAGATATTGTCGACGAAGAAGAGCACATCGGTGCCCGACTGGTCGCGGAACTGCTCGGCCAGGGTCAGCCCGGTCAACGCGACGCGGGCGCGCGCGCCCGGCGGTTCGTTCATCTGGCCATAGACCAGAGCCACCTTGGACTTTTCCAGATCGTCGGCATTGATCACGCCTGAGTCGATGAACTCATGATAAAGATCGTTGCCTTCGCGGGTGCGCTCGCCGACCCCGGCAAAGACCGAAAAGCCCGAATGCACCTTGGCGATGTTGTTGATCAGCTCCTGAATGAGCACGGTCTTGCCCACCCCGGCCCCGCCGAACAGGCCGATCTTCCCACCCTTGGCATAGGGCGCCAGAAGGTCGATCACCTTGATGCCGGTCACCAGGATCTCGGTCTCGGTCGCCTGGGCGGCAAATTCCGGCGCGGGCTGGTGGATGGCGCGACGCTCGGCCGCCTCGGGGGCCGGCTTCTCGTCGATCGGATCGCCCACCACGTTGAGGATGCGCCCCAGCGTGGTGTTGCCCACCGGCACCGTGATCGGGCCTTCGGCATCGGTCACCACCTGGCCGCGGACCAGCCCCTCGGTGCTGTCCATCGCGATGGTGCGCACGGTGTTCTCGCCCAGATGCTGGGCCACCTCCAGCACCAGACGCTGGCCCTGGTTCTCGGTTTCCAGCGCGTTCAGAATGGCGGGCAGATGGTCATCGAACTGCACGTCCACGACGGCGCCGATGACCTGGGTGACCTTACCGACCTTGTTCTCGGACATGAGTTCTCAGCCCCTTTTCAAGCGGATTGTTCGGCGCGTGGGCCGGGCTTCTTGCGAAGAAAGATGTGGATGTTGCGCGACAGCGCCCGTGGCGCCAGCCATTCATAGGTGATGAAGAGCCGCCCCAGCCAGGCCCGCCCGCCGGTATAGGCCGGGGGGCCATTGTAGTAATGGCTGAAATGCTCATAGGCCCGCGCGGGAAAGGCGCGGCGCAGCGCGGCCATCGAGTTGAGCCGGTAATGGGTGGGGAAGAAATCCTCCTCCTCCCGGCCGCCCTCTTCGCCCATGCCGGCAAAGGCGCGCTGCATCGGGCCGCGCAGCGCATCGGGCGTCAGCCGCGCGGCCAGGGCCACATAGCCCCAGCGGTTGGGGGTGTAGCCGCAGAAATAGCCGCCGGGCTTGAGCACCCGGTCGATCTCGGCCGCTGCATGGCGCGGCTCCTCCAGATGCTCAAAGACCGAAAACGCCACGACCATGTCGAAGCTTTCATCGGCAAAAGGCAGCGGTGCCGAGGGGTCGAAGACCACCGCGCGGTCGATATAGGGGTTGTCGCGCACGGCATCGGAGATATCGGCGCCCACCACCTCGCGCACCCGGCCCTTGAGGATGCGCAGATCGCGCAGGGCGGCCGGCTGCCCATCGACATGCTCGCCCCGCCCGGCCCCGAAATCGAGCACCGTTTGATCGGCCGACACGATCCGGTCGAGCAGCGCGAAAAAGTTGAAATGATGGTGGTTTGCCGGAAACCCGAACAGTGCCGCCTCAGGATAGATGCGCTCGTAAAACCCCATGAGCAGTCAGAGCGCCTCGGCGCCCGAAATGATCTCGATCAGCTCATTGGTGATCGCCGCCTGGCGCGAGCGGTTGTACTGGATGGTCAGCTTGTTGATCATCTCGCCGGCATTGCGGGTGGCATTGTCCATCGCGGCCATCCGCGCACCCTGTTCGGACGCGCCGTTTTCCAGCAGCGCGCGGAAGATCTGGGTGGCAACCGAACGGGGGAGCAGATCGGCCAGGATCTCCTCTTCCTCCGGCTCGTATTCATAGTTCGGGCCGGCCTTGTCGGCCTCCTCGCCCTCGGCAAACTCGGCCGGGATCAGCTGCTGGGCGGTCGGCACCTGGGTGAGCACCGACTGGAACTCGTTGTAAAAAATCGTCGCGACATCGAACTCGCCGGCATCAAACCGGGTCAGCACATCCTGGGCCACCGATGCGGCATTCGCATACCCCATCACCCGGACCTCGGAGAGATCGACATGGCCGATGAAATGCGCGCCCAGGTCGCGGCGCAGCTGCTCGCGGCCCTTCTTGCCCACAGTCAGGATCTTCACGGTCTTGCCTTTGGCGAGCAGATCAGTCGCATGGGCCCGGGCCAGCCGGGCAATTGACGAGTTGAACCCGCCGCAGAGGCCGCGCTCGGCCGTGGCCACGATCAGAAGATGCACCTCATCCGCACCGGTGCCCTGCAACAGGCGGGGTGCGGTGGGGCTGCCGGCCGCCGCGCGGGCCAGATTGGCCAGCACCGCCTCCATCCGCTCGGCATAGGGGCGGGCCGCCTCAGCCGCCTCCTGCGCGCGGTTGAGCTTGGCCGCCGCGACCATCTTCATGGCCGAGGTGATCTTGCGCGTGTTCTTCACGCTGTCGATGCGGATCTTGAGATCCTTCAGGCTCGGCATGGCGCGGCGCTCCCCCGGTCAGACCAAATCAGCCGAAGGTCTTGGCAAAATCGCCGATCACGGTCTTGAGCTTGTCGGCCAGCTCACCATCGACCTTGCGGTCATTGTTGGTGATGTCGTCGAGAAGGTCGGTATGGGCGCTGCGCAGGTTCTCCAAGAGCCCCTGCTCGAACGCGCCGACCTGGCTGACCGGCAGATCGTCAAGAAAGCCCTGCGTGCCGGCAAAGATCACGCAGACCTGCTCGGCATTGGTCAGCGGCGCGTATTGCGGCTGTTTGAGCAGCTCGGTCAGGCGCGCACCGCGGTTGAGAAGCTTTTGCGTCGCGGCATCGAGGTCCGAGCCGAACTGCGCAAAGGCCTCCATCTCGCGGTACTGCGCAAGCTCCAGCTTGATCGAGCCGGCCACCGATTTCATCGCCTTGGTCTGGGCCGAGGAGCCCACGCGGCTCACCGAGAGGCCCACATTCACCGCCGGCCGGATGCCCTGATAAAAGAGCCCGGTTTCCAGGAAGATCTGCCCGTCGGTGATCGAGATGACATTGGTGGGAATAAAGGCCGACACGTCGCCCGCCTGGGTTTCGATCACCGGAAGCGCGGTGAGCGAGCCGGCCTGGTAGTCCTTGCTCATCTTCGCCGCACGCTCCAGCAGGCGCGAATGGAGGTAGAACACATCGCCCGGGAAGGCCTCGCGGCCGGGCGGGCGGCGCAGCAGGAGCGACATCTGGCGGTAGGCCACCGCCTGTTTGGAAAGATCATCATAGATGATCAGCGCATGCATGCCGTTGTCGCGAAAATACTCGGCCATCGTGCAGGCCGCGTAGGGCGCGAGAAACTGCATCGGCGCGGGCTCGGACGCGGTGGCGGCCACGACGATCGAATATTCGATGGCGCCGGTTTCTTCGAGCTTTTTGACCAGCTGTGCGACGGTCGAACGTTTCTGGCCCACCGCGCAATAGATGCAGTAGAGCTTCTTGCCCTCATCGCCGCCCGAGGCGTCGTTGTAGCTTTTCTGGTTGAGGATCGCGTCGAGCGCCACGGCGGTCTTGCCGGTCTGCCGGTCGCCGATGATCAGCTCGCGCTGGCCGCGGCCGATCGGGATCAGCGCGTCGATGGCCTTCAGCCCGGTGGCCATCGGCTCATGCACCGACTGGCGCGGGATGATGCCGGGCGCCTTCACATCGGCGCGCTGGCGGCTGTCGGCCTCGATGGGGCCCTTGCCGTCGATGGGGTTGCCCAGCGCGTCGACCACCCGGCCCAGAAGGCCCTTGCCCACCGGCACATCCACAATCGCGTTGGTGCGGCGAACGGTGTCGCCTTCCTTGATGTCGCGGTCCGACCCGAAGATCACGATGCCGACATTGTCGATCTCAAGGTTCAGCGCCATGCCCCGGATGCCGCCAGGAAACTCCACCATCTCACCGGCCTGGACATTGTCGAGCCCGTGCACACGCGCGATCCCGTCGCCGACCGACAAGACCCGGCCGATCTCTGCAACCTCGGCCTCCTGCCCGAAATTCTTGATCTGCTCCTTGAGGATCGCGGAGATTTCGGATGCCTGGATGGTCATCAGCCAGCCTCTTTCATGACGGATTGCAGTTTGGCGAGTTTCGAGCGGATCGAACTGTCGATCATGCGCGAGCCAATTCGTACGACAAGCCCGCCGATCAGCGTCTCGTCAACCGTGACATTGACCGACACATCCTTGCCCACGCTGGCGCGCAGGTTCGCGGACAGGTCGTCAAGCTGTGCTGGGCTAAGCGGCCGCGCGGCGGTGATGTCGGCGGTGATCTCGCCCCGGGCCTCGGCGGCCAGGGCGCGGACCATCGCGATCACATCGGCCAGCACGAAAAGCCGGCGCTTGCTGGCCATGAGCTTAAGCGTGTTGGTGACGATCGAACCCAGCCCCATTGCGCCGGCAAGCGCGGTCATGGCGGCGTCCTGATCGTCGCGGCTGTAGACCGGCGAGGAGACCATGTCGCGCAGATCGGCGCTGTCGGTGAGGGCCGCGTCCAGCGCCGCCAGATCCGCTTCCACCGCTGCCAGCTCTCCGGCCTCCTGCGCCAGCTCCAACACAGCCGTGGCGTAACGGCCGGCGATTCCGGCGACGAAAGTGGAGGTGGCGGACAAGGGTCACCCTTCCAAGCTGCGGACCGGCCGGCTGGCCGGGTCCCCGTTCCCGATCGGTCTCTTTGTTGCCACTGCTACGCCCCGAGAGAGCCGCGCAGCGCTGTTGGCCGGGTGCTAGCATAGGGTCTGACCCCTTGCAAGCCGGACGCGTGCGCGTGCCGCGCTGCAGCAGTGAGGCTTTTCAACCGGTTGACATGAAAAACCCCGGGCTGCGACGCTTTGAACCCTTCAAAAATCGGCACTGCCCGGGCGCCTGACGAGGGAATCGCTCCGAGCCGAACGCGGCGGGCCTCCGCGGCGCCCCCCCGCGGCGGCCCCCCGACGCCACGGGCGTGGACGCCTCGGGCGTGCGCAAGGCAAACATGGACGCCACGGGCACGGGCCGGCAGGTATAGGGGAGGCAAGGACCGGGAGCAAAGACCGGGAGGCAGGCCGATCAAGAGTTCCGGGGCTCAGATCAGTTCCGGGGCCCGGACCAGTCGTCAGTTCCGGGGCCCAGCCCGGCCGTCAGTTCCGGGCCATCGAGCTTTCGCATCCGTCCCAGCGCGGGCTTCGGCGCCGGGCCCAGCCCCTGAAGGATCTCCAGCGGGCCGCGGGCCGTCTGCCGCACGCCATCGCGCGGGGTCAGATAGACCTGCTTGCTCGCCTCGACCAGGATCGCCCCGGCAATCCCGCTCAGCGCGACCCGCATGCCCAGCCCTTCCCAGAGCCCCGCGCTGCGCAGCCAGAACTGGCGCCGCGAGGGCGGGCCGAACAGCGCCGCACTGTGCCGCTCGGGCGTAAAATTATGCCGCCGCAGCTGCGCCTCGATCTGGCTGAGGCTGTAGGGCCGTCCAAAGCCAAACGGGGTCGCGTCACGGCGCGCCCAAAGCCCGGTGCGGTTGGGCAGCACGAAAAGCGCCCGCCCGCCGGGATGCAGCACCCGCCAGATCTCGTCGAGAAGCGCACCGGGCCGCTCGCAAGTCTCCAGCCCATGCGCCACCAGCAGCCGGTCGGCAATGCCGGTGGGCAGCGGCCAGAGCGTCTCTTCGATCAGCATCGCGGTGTTGGGCGCGCCGGCGGGCCAGGGCATGACGCCCTGTTCGGCGGGCATCAGGCAGAGAACCCGCCGCGCATCGGCCAGAAAGGGGCGCAGCAAGGGCGCGGCAAAGCCAAACCCCACCACGGTCATGCCGGTCGTGGCCGGCCACAGCTTGCGCACATGCGATTGCAGCACCGCCTTGGTCTGCCGTCCGAGCCGGGTGCGGTAGTAAAACGAGCGCAGATCGACGACGTCCAAGTGCATTGCAACCTCAAGCGCGGTCGTGGATAGTCCCACCAGCACCACAAGCCGGTGACATGCAACCCAAACCTGCGCCTGCCCTTAAGCCGATGCGCCGAGGAAGTCCCATGCCGCTTGAGATTGTGACCGTTCCCTGCCTTGCGGACAACTATGCGTTTCTGGTCCGGGACACGGGCCGCGGCACCGTGGCCCTGGTCGACGCGCCCGAGGCCGGGCCCATCGAGGCGGCGCTTAAGGCCCGCGGCTGGGGGCTGGATCTTATCCTGATCACCCATCACCATGCCGATCACATCGACGGTGTGCCGGCGCTGCGTGCCGCGTTCTCGCCCAAGGTGATCGGCGGCAAGGCCGATGCGCACCGCCTGCCCCCGCTCGACGAGGCGGTGGCGGAGGGCGACACGGTGGCCATTGGCGACAGCGAGGGGCTGGTCCTGGACGTCTCGGGCCACACGGTGGGCCATCTTGCCTTTCACTTTCCCGCAGCAAAAGCGGCCTTTACCGCCGACAGTCTGATGGCGCTGGGCTGCGGCCGGGTCTTTGAAGGAACCCATGCCCAGATGTGGGGCAGCCTGGCGAAATTCCTGCATCTCGACCCCGACACGGTGATCTGTTCGGGCCATGAATACACCGCCGCAAATGCCCGCTTTGCCGTCACGATCGAGCCGGAGAATGCCGCGTTGAAGACCCGCGTTGCCGATATCGACGCGGCCCGGGCCAAAGGCGCGCCGACCGTGCCCTCGACACTGGGGCTTGAGTTTGCGACCAACCCGTTCCTGCGCGCGGGTCAGGCTGAGGTGAAGGCAGCGCTCGGGCTGGAGGGCGCCGATGACGCCGCGGTCTTTGCCGAGATCCGCCGCCGCAAGGACAATTTCTGAGGGGAGGCGCGCCATGGCTCTCGCCGATTGGTTCCGCGACGCGCCCGCCCCGGCCGCCCCGCGCCCCAGCGGGCCGGCACAGGTGGGCTGGTTTCTCTCCGAACCCAAGACCGGGGTGATTTACGAGCCGCCACAGCGCTGGCGCTCGCCCGACGTCAACAAAACCCATGCCAAATCGGCCGCGCGCTGCCCCGCGGTGATCAATATGGAAAGCCGCTATTTCATCATCCGCTGCCCCTTTGACCTGCATCTGCGCTTTGCGCGGTCCAAGGAGGGCAAGCCGGGGGTGCGCAATATGTTGGGCGAGGCAAGCCCGGTGCGCGGCAACCGGCTCAACCAGCTCATCCATGTCACGGCCGAGTCCGAATGGCGCTATAAGGACCGGCCCACCATCCAGGTCAGCCTGCCCTATATGTTCATCGCCGATGAGCCGGTCTATGTCACCCAGCTTGCGGCCTTTCTGCATTATCGGGCCGACCCCCTGCCCGGCACGATCTTTGGCGGGCGGTTTCCCATCCATCTGTGGCCGCGGCCGCTGATGTGGGCCTTCGAATGGCACGACCCCGGCCGCGACATCATCCTCAAGCGCGGCGAGCCCTGGTTCTTTGTCTATTTCGAGACCGAGCCGCAGGACCGCCCGGTGCAGATGGTCGAGGCCGAGCGCACGCCGGAGATCACCGAGTTCATGGACCATGTCTCGGGCGCGGTGAACTACGTCAACCAGACATTCTCGCTCTTCAAGGCCGCCGGCGCGCATCGCCCCGACAAACTCCTGGTGCCGCGCAAACGCAGCGGGTGATCCCGCTTTTGCGCACGAACAGCTTTGCGCGTGTGCAGCATGTTGCGCTGCGGCGAAGCGGTCGCTAGCCTCGCGCACCTAATTCACGCGGGGTACATCGCATGGCGCAGTTTCAAAAGATCCTGGTGGCAAATCGGGGCGAGATCGCCATCCGCGTCATGCGCGCGGCCAATGAGCTCGGCAAACGCACCGTTGCGGTCTATGCCGAGGAGGACAAGCTCGGCCTGCACCGGTTCAAGGCCGATGAGGCCTATAAGATCGGGGAGGGGCTGGGCCCGGTCGCGGCCTATCTGGCCATTCCCGAGATCATTCGCGTGGCCCGCGCGGCCGAGGCCGATGCGGTGCATCCGGGCTATGGCCTCCTGTCGGAAAACCCCGAATTTGCCGAGGCGGTGATCGCGGCCGGGCTCGCCTGGATCGGGCCCGAGCCTGCCACGATGCGCGCGCTGGGCGACAAGGCCTCGGCCCGGCAGGTGGCGATTGCGGCCGGGGTGCCGGTGATCCCGGCAACCGAGCTTTTGCCCGAAGACCCCGCGCAGATCGGCGCCATGGCCGATGCGGTGGGCTATCCGCTGATGCTCAAGGCCGCGCATGGCGGCGGCGGGCGGGGCATGCGGCCCATCGACGGGCCCGAGGATCTGGTCGAGAAGGTTGCCGCCGGGCGCCGCGAGGCCGAGGCCGCCTTTGGCAATGGCGCGGGCTATCTGGAAAAGCTGATCGCCCGGGCGCGCCATGTCGAGGTGCAGATCCTGGGCGATGCGCATGGCTCGATCTATCACCTCTTCGAGCGCGACTGCTCGGTGCAGCGCCGCAACCAGAAGGTGGTGGAGCGTGCACCGGCGCCCTATCTGACCGACGCACAGCGCGCCGAGATCTGCGGGCTGGGGCTGAAGATCGCCCGGCAGACCGGCTATCGGAATGCCGGCACGGTCGAATTCCTGATGGATATGGCCGATGGCGCGTTCTACTTCATCGAGGTCAATCCGCGCATTCAGGTCGAGCATACGGTGACCGAGGAGGTCACGGGCATCGACATTGCCCGGGCCCAGATCCTGATCGCCGAGGGCGCGACCCTGGCCGAGGCCACAGGGGCCGCGACACAGGCGGATGTGCGGCTCGACGGCAATGCCATTCAGTGCCGGGTGACGACCGAGGATCCGGCAAACAACTTCATCCCCGATTACGGCCGCATCACCGCCTATCGCGGCGCGACCGGCTTTGGCATCCGGCTCGATGGCGGCACGGCCTATTCCGGGGCGGTGATCACCCGCTATTATGACAGCCTGCTGGAAAAGGTAACCGCCTGGGCGCCGACCCCGGAAAACGCCATTGCGCGCATGGACCGGGCGCTGCGCGAGTTTCGCATCCGCGGGGTCGCCACCAATATCGTCTTTGTCGAGAACCTGTTGAAACATCCTATGTTTCTCGACAACACCTACCACACGAAATTCATCGACGAGACGCCGGAGCTGTTCATTTTCGAGGAGCGGCGGGACCGGGCGACGCGGATCCTCAACTTCCTTGCCGATGTGACGGTGAACGGCAATCCGGAGGTCGAGGGCCTGCCGCGCCCGCCGGCCGAGCTGCGCGATGCCCGCCTGCCCGCGCTTCGCGCCGACAGCCCGCCCCGCGGCGCCCGGGGCCTGCTGGTCGAAAGCGGCCCCAAGGCCGTGGCCGACTGGATGCTGGGCCAAGACCGGCTGTTGATCACCGACACCACGATGCGCGATGCGCATCAAAGCCTGCTTGCCACCCGCATGCGCTCATTCGATATGGTCAAGATCGCGCCGGCCTATGCGGCCAACCTGCCGGGGCTTTTCTCGATGGAATGCTGGGGCGGGGCGACCTTCGATGTGGCCTATCGCTTCTTGCAGGAATGCCCCTGGCAGCGGCTGCGCGACCTGCGCGCGGCAATGCCCAACCTCTTGCTGCAGATGCTGCTGCGCGCCTCAAACGGGGTGGGCTATACGAATTATCCCGACAATGTCGTGCAAAGCTTCATCGGTCAGGCCGCCGAGACAGGGATCGATCTGTTCCGCGTCTTCGACCCGCTCAACTGGGTGGAGAACATGCGGGTGGCCATGGATGCGGTGCTGGAGACGGGCCAGATCCTGGAAGCCACGATCTGCTATACGGGCGATATTCGCGACCCGGACCGGGCCAAGTATGATCTGGGGTATTATGTCGGCCTGGCGCGTGAGCTGGAGGCGGCGGGCGCCCATATCCTGGCGATCAAGGACATGGCGGGGCTGGTCAAGCCCGATGCCGCGCGGGCGTTGGTGGGCGCGCTGAAGAACGAGATCGCCATTCCCATTCATTTTCACACCCATGACACCTCGGGCATTTCGGGGGCGGCGGTGATCGCTGCGGCCGAAGCGGGGGTCGATGCGGCCGATGCGGCGATGGATGCGTTTTCGGGCCTCACCTCACAGCCGCCGCTGGGCTCGATCGTCGAGGCGCTGCGGCACGGGCCCCGCGACACCGGGCTCGATATCGGCACAATCCGCGAGATGTCGGAGTATTGGGAGACGGTGCGCAGCAGCTATGCGCCCTTTGAGGCGGAGATGAAATCGGGCACCTCCGAGGTTTATCTGCATGAGATGCCGGGCGGTCAGGTGACCAATCTGCGCGCCCAGGCCCGCGCCATGGGATTGGAGGAGCGCTGGCACGAGATCGCGGCGACCTATGCCGAGGTGAACCTGATGTTTGGCGACATCATCAAGGTGACCCCGACCTCGAAGGTGGTGGGCGATATGGCCCTGGCAATGGTCGCCGGCGGCCTCAGCCGCGCCGATGTCGAGGACCCCGAAAAGGAGATCGCCTTTCCCGAAAGCGTGGTGGGGCTGATGAAGGGCGAGATGGGCCGCCCGCCCGGCGGGTTTCCCGAAGCCCTGCAGGCCAAGGTTCTGAAGGGGGCAAGCCCGCTGGAGGGCCGGCCGGGTGCGCAGATGGCGCCTGTCGATCTGGAGGCCGAGCGCGACCGCGTGTCCGAAGCGCTCGACCGGATCGAAATCGATGACGAGGATCTCAACGCTTATCTGATGTATCCCAAGGTCTTCACCGACTATGCCCGGCGGCATATCGAATATGGCC